>JAHDHF010000186.1 GCA_020631455.1 Saprospiraceae bacterium | reverse complement strand
ACCGGACAAGCGCTGCGAAGTGGTAGCCGCTAGGCTAGACTCGCGAAGCGAGGCCGAGCGAACAGCGAGCCACGCAGCATAGCGACCTTTTTTTATTTAATTTTTAATTAAAATTAAATAAAAAAAGGATGGCCCATTATCTTAAACATTCTCATGATTTGAACTCTCGAAGCAAACTATTGGTTAAACAGTGGTATGGATTTTACAGCACTCAAACATCGCCTTCAGCAGCCATTACCTGGAGTTGCTTCGCAGCGCAAAATGGCGCATCCAGCTCGGCGTGATTCAATTAGCAAATTGGAAGAAGTGCCGAGCGGTGTGACCGTCGCTGCCGTACTTGCTTTATTTTATCCAAAAAATAATAAGCAGCACATGGTTTTTATTGAGCGCTCAAGTAAAAACCCAAAAGATCGGCATCGTGGTCAAATCGGTTTTCCAGGCGGAAAAGCTGAACCAGAAGATGCTTCAATTATGCATACTGCTCTACGAGAAACTGAAGAAGAAATTGGCGTGCTTGCTACTGATATTTCAATTATTGGATCATTAAGCAAACTCTACATTCCTGTTAGTAATTTTATTGTTTATCCCTTCGTTGGTTCTATTCATTATTATCCAGAATTTATTCGTCAAGAAGAAGAAATTGCAGGAATTATTGAAACGCCAATTGAAGATTTATTTCACCATTCCACAATACAAACTGCGGACATCCAGCTGCCAAGTAGCGATGTTATTTTACCCGACATTCCGCATTTTAAAATGAATGAAACAATTATCTGGGGCGCCACAAGTATGATGCTTTCTGAATTAAAAGATGTCTTTTTAGAAATTTATAATTAAATAGTAATTAAAAAAGCCGCATGAACTTTATTCATGCGGCTTTTTTAATAATTAGAAATTCAAGATTACTTTTTCTTGCCTTTCATTTTGCCTTTTCCTTTTGGATTCGCGTTGAGCTGACCGTTTGCTTTGTCTTTTCCTTTTTTGACTTTCTCAGTTGCTTTCAATTCTTGCTTCTCAAGTTTTTCTTGATATTTCAACTCAGCCTTTTCTGCTTTTACTGCTGCTTTGTCAGCCTTGGCATTTGCTTTTGCAGCTTCTTTTTCTGCTTGGATTTGAGCTTTCTTGTCAGCTTTATTCGCTTTCATTTGCTCACGATCTGCTTTAGCATCAGCTTTGATTGTTTCACGTTCAGCCTTGGCACTTGCTTTTGCAGCTTCTTTCTCTGCTTTACGTTTTTCGACCCACTCTGGCTTACCTGTTTTTTTGATGCGCTCAGTCGCCCGATCAGATTTTTTACCAAGTGAAGTGACTTTAGCACGAGCTTCTTCAAGACGAGCTGCACGAGCGTCATATTCCGCTTGATCGATTTTACCAGCAGCTTTCATTTCATCGAGCTTTGCATAGCCATTTTCAATACGCTTATTCAGCATTTCGACGCGCTTGTTGACAGCTTCCGTTCTATCATCAATAGCTTCGAGTTGAGCTGGAGCATCGACTCCTTTTTGCGCCGACACATTGCTCGCAATTCCTATTGCGAATACACATAAAAGTGTACTTAAAATCAGATTTTTCATGACATTTGGTTTTGAATGGTTAGGTATTATTCTGTATGCAGGCGAATTACATGCCGAGATTAAGTCCTTTGATAATATCATCGACTTCTTCTTCGATTTTACCTGCTTCATTTTCGAGAGAATCAACGGCTGATTCGAGCTCATTGACAGCTTTTTCGTCGATTTGCTCTGTCTCATCGCCAGTCGTGACCGTTACTTCTGCATCGCCACATGATGCAAATGCGAGCACGCTCATTAGCAAACTCAAGGATAAAATGTATTTCATTGTGTATTGGATTGAGGGTTTGGAAAAATCTAAATTAAAGAAAAAAAAGCACATTTACATATTTCGACGGTATTGGCCTCCTACTTCATAGAGCGCATTTGTGATTTGTCCAAGCGAGCACACTTTACCAGCTTCCATTAATTCGCCGAAAATATTCTGATTATTTAGCGCAGCCTTTTGCAGCTTTTCTAGTGCAATGTTCGCCTCATTTGATTTTGCTTGATGCAGATGTTCAAGTGTTTCAATTTGCTCAAGCTTTTCTTGCTCAGTTGCTCGAATTACTTCTGCAGGCTGGACAGTTGGTGAGCCATCTTCACTCAAAAATGTATTCACTCCAATAATTGGAAATTCGCCTGTGTGCTTGAGCGTTTCGTAATACAAACTCTCTTCTTGAATTTTACCGCGTTGGTACATTGTCTCCATCGCACCAAGTACACCACCACGTTCTGTAATGCGCTCAAATTCTTGAAGAACCGCTTCTTCAACCAGATCAGTTAATTCTTCAATAATAAATGCACCTTGAAGCGGATTTTCATTTTTTGCTAAACCAAGCTCGTGATTAATAATGAGCTGAATTGCCATTGCACGGCGGACGCTTTCTTCAGTCGGCGTTGTAATTGCTTCATCGTACGCATTTGTATGGAGCGAATTACAATTATCATAAATCGCATACAATGCTTGCAACGTCGTTCGGATGTCATTAAAACTAATTTCCTGCGCATGCAGCGATCTGCCGCTTGTTTGGATGTGATATTTCAATTTTTGAGAGCGCGAATTTGCTTCATATTTTTCACGCATCGCCTTTGCCCAAATACGGCGAGCGACGCGTCCAATCACAGCATATTCTGGATCAATACCATTACTAAAGAAGAAGGATAAATTCGGCGCAAATAAATTAATATCCATACCGCGAGAGAGATAATACTCGACGAATGTAAATCCATTTGCCAGGGTAAATGCAAGCTGCGTAATTGGGTTCGCTCCTGCTTCAGCTATGTGATATCCACTGATCGAAACCGAATAAAAATTACGGACATTATTCGCTATAAAATGCTCTTGAACATCACCCATGAGTTTTAGTGAAAATTCAGTAGAAAAAATACAGGTATTTTGCGCTTGATCTTCCTTCAGAATATCGGCTTGCACAGTTCCGCGTACAGAGCTTAATGTTCGTTTTTTTATCTCTTCGTAAACATCAGCATCGAGCACTTGATCGCCAGTTAAGCCAAGCAGCATCAAACCAAGTTTATTATGACCTTCAGGTAGCTCGCCACGATATGTCGGTCGAGGCTTTCCTTGATCGTCATATTCTTTTTTGAAGGCAGCTTCGACTTTACTTTCTAATCCATGCTCAGTGATGTAGAGTTCGCATTGCTGATCGATGGCAGCATTCATAAAGAAAGCGCAAATCGTCGCCGCCGGACCATTGATTGTCATACTCACCGAAGTCGTCGGATCAGTCAAATCAAATCCCGAATACAATTTTTTTGCATCGTCAAGGCAGCAAACACTCACACCTGAGTTACCGACTTTACCGTAAATATCAGGACGATGATCTGGGTCTTCACCGTAGAGCGTCACAGAGTCGAAAGCCGTCGATAAACGATTGGCTGGTACATCGCGGCTCAAATAATGGAAACGGCGATTCGTGCGCTCGGGCCCGCCTTCACCAGCAAACATTCGCGTTGGGTCTTCACCCTTGCGCTTAAATGGAAACACACCTGCTGTGTAGGGAAACTCTCCAGGAACATTTTCTTGAGATGTCCAGCGGATGATCTCGCCCCAATCTTCAAA
>JAHDHF010000185.1 GCA_020631455.1 Saprospiraceae bacterium | reverse complement strand
TGGCAGCAGAGACGACGCTCAGCAAGGTCGATTTGCCAGCATTCGGGAAACCAACTAGCCCGACATCAGCCAGCACTTTTAGCTCGAGGATCACCGCGAGTTCTTTGCGCTCTTCGCCAGGCTGCGAGTAGCGCGGCGCTCGATTGGTTGATGTCCGAAAATGCCAGTTGCCTAATCCGCCGCGTCCGCCAGCAAGTAAAATGATGTCTTCGCCAGCTTCAGTGACTTCAAACAGGACTTCGCCAGTCTCAGCATCTTTAGCAACGGTGCCAAGCGGCACGCTGAGGATTTCGTCTTTGCCTTGTGCGCCAGTGCTCAGATTGCCTGATCCGCTGGCGCCGTCTTCAGCGATGACGTGCTTGCGATATTTGAGTGGCAGCAATGTCCACATTTGAGGATCAGGCCGCAAGATGATATGCCCGCCTCGACCGCCATCGCCTCCATCGGGGCCGCCTTCGGGGATGTATTTCTCGCGGCGGAAATGCGACGAGCCGCCGCCGCCTTTACCAGAGCGGAGATAAATCTTGACGTAGTCGATGAAGTTTTGATTGGACATCTGCTTGAATCGTTCTGCAAAGGTCGTTCATTTGGTGTGACTCTTGATTATGATCAAGCGATAAAACCCAAAATTGATGAAAACAGCCTTCACTTTATTCGCTTCATTGTTTTTGTGTGTATTGAGCACGCAAGTTTTTGCACAAGAGCAAGAAGAGTTTCTTGCATCGCAAATTTGTGAATGTATTGAGCAATCTGACTTAAAAGATCATCTCGGAAAATTCTACAACGGGGAGACTCGACATGGGAATGCTTCAGCAGCTTGTTTTCAAAAGTTTTTTTCGATGGAGTATTTTTTATCGATTCAAAAATCCAATCCAGAATTGACTGATCCAGAAAAAGCTGAAGCCGCCTCTATTCGGTCCTCTACACAAGTTTTGCGATTGCTCTCTACACAATGTGGGACATATCGAGACAAAAATATGCTATCGCAAATAGATGATCTAACCGTGGAGCGCGCGAATTTCATTATTCAAGAATCGAAGAAAAAACATTACACTGATTTTGCGAAAAAGATTTCACCATGTTTTAATGAAACGTCTGTTGTTAAATTAAATGACTTAGCAGAAAATGCATGTATGCAAAAATTTCCAACATTACTTAAACCTGCAGTTTTTGCTCCACTTGATCCCAATGAGCAGCTAGTTGCTCTCGGATTGAATTTAAGTCGAACAAATGAACACTTTAAGCAAGCGTATGGTCGTGAGATTGAAATACAAGCCGCCGAAGCAATTAAAAAAATAGAAGAAAAGAAACAAGAAGAAAAAAAGAATCCGCCAGCAAAACCAAAGCGATTTGAGTCAAATGATTATGCGACATCTTGTGAGTGTTTAGCTGCTATTGATCTCGATCGCGAGATAAAGAAAATCGATCTCAATGTAGAAGACTGTTTAATTACTTCTTTTGTACGCCACTTTAGAGCTGGTAATACACCAGATGAGCGAGATATGAATGGAAAATATTTACTTGCGAAAATGACAACAATTGATTTTGTAAGCGATAAATCAAATCATACATCAACTGTCGTTAAACAATTTTATGATTGTGAGGGTTTTCAAAATATTTTAAAAGCGATCAATAAGTAATCATTGATTGCGAATATTTTGGGGCGTCCGCTTCATTCCCCCTGAGAATTCGGGGTTCATTCAGCGGCGGGCTGATTCAGGGTTTCGCTGTTCGCTCATCATCCCGATAAATCGGGATGAGCGCTACGCGCCCCTTACCATCCCTACGCCAAAACAGCTGTTCCAACTCTAAAACCTATCTTTAGATTATGAAAACGTTATCCCTTGTATTTGCAGTAGCATTAAGCTGCTTGTCGACTTCACTTTTCGCTCAGGATTTATATCAAAATCTTGCTGACGAGATTTGTGTTTGCTTTGAAGCCTCATCAGTTGAGACATTCGAATCCCAAAAGACCTTTGAAACCATTATGGCAGGTTGTTTCGAAAAAGCGATGATGGGCAACCTTGCAGGAATACTAGACAAGCACCCTGAAATAATGCAGCCAGACAAAGCTGAGCGTGCAGGTGCAGAAATCGCCATGAAAATGGGAGTTATACTTTCTAAAGAGTGCTCATACTTTAGATCAGCTACGATTGTAGGCTTTGCGAATGGTGATGATAAAGGAGCTGGCACAGAAGCGTATGCACTTAAAGATAATAAACTCGTTACGCAGATCAGCCAGTCAGCATGTCCGTGTTTTTCTGGTGATAAAGAATTTGATTTTGCAACAATGGATTCAAATGAGTGCTTTGTAGAAGCAATGGCAAAATCTGAAAAGCAAATGTCTAAATTAAAAAAGGGCATAAAGCACTCTGATGCGGATTTCGTTGTGCAAGTAGCAATACTTTTAAATTTAAACGAGACTTGCGATGGATTTCAAAAAGAATTTTCAAATTCGTTTGCAGAAGGAATGCAAGAAGAAGCAGACCGAATGGATGAAGTTGAAGTTGAAGTTGAAGATGCTGATGTCAAGCAAGATGCTGCCTCCCCAAGCAAAGAGAAAGCTGAATTTGATCAAGAAAAATTTGCAGATCTACTCACAGAAGAATCTTGTGATTGTATCACTAAAATTGATAAAACCCTCACAAAAAAATCTGACTTTGAAAAAGCAGATACTGATCTCGAAGCGTGTATCGTTGATGCGATTACAGAAAGTCCAGAGATGATGTCAATGCTCGTCGGGAGCAACAAATCAGCTGAAGATATTTTGGATGATGATGCTATGGCTCAGCAAGTAGCTATAACAATGATGAGCAACTGCCCCGCATTTATGAGTGTGATAATGAAAATGGATACTGAGTAATATCTAAGCTTTTTTTCATGAGATACTTGTTTGTCCTTGTCTTTTTATTGTTTCATGGACTTGTTTATTCGCAGTCCGTGATCCAACAAGCGGCTGACGAAGTTTGTACTTGTGTACAGAAAGTCAATCCAGCTGTTTTCATTACAGCTGAAGATTTTGGTACTGAATATGGAAAATGTATTGATCAAGTTACTAAGGACTACAAGCCAAAATTTGACAAGGCGCTTCCAGAAAATAGAAGCGAAGAAGACCTAGAAGTTATCCGAACAATTATTGTCCTAGAGCTTGGTCGCACAGTAGTACAATCGTGCAGCCATTATACTCAACTAGCGAGTATAATTGAGCGTGCTGGCACAAGCGAAAATCCAATTGGTGCAACTGGATACCAACTTAAAACCAATCCAAGTGTCAATCAAATCGCTCGTGATTTTTGTTCATGTCATGAAATTGGTGGGCAAGAGTCGATAAATGATTATGCTGTATTAAAATGTTTTTACGAAACAAAAACGGAATCGGCAATTCTTATGAACGAGATGAAAGAGCAACATGGTGAAGCCGTCGATGCTGCTCTGCATTTGATCTTAATAGAAGATTGTCCGTCGTATAAAACATATTTCTTAGATCAAGCAAATCAAGGCAGTACAGCAGCGCGGACTGATATTCTTAAATCGATGGGGCGCGACTACAATGGCGAAGTTGTTTATGATGTTGATTATGTCACTTCTATCGCTACCGAAAACTCTTGTGATTGTATTTCTAAAATTGAAAGCGACCAGCAAATGATTGACAAATTTTACGCAGTCGAAAATTG
>JAHDHF010000184.1 GCA_020631455.1 Saprospiraceae bacterium | reverse complement strand
AAATTCTCGATTTAATCTTCGGGTTGAAGGTCAAAGCCTTCGAGAAAGCCTGTGTGAAAGTTGCCTGCTCTGAAGCCTTCGTCACGCATGAGCTGCTTGTGAAATGGGACAGTCGTCTTGACGCCTTCGACGATGAATTCGTCAAGTGCTCGCTGCATTTTGACGATACATTCTTCGCGAGTACGGGCACGGCAGATCAGCTTGGCGATCATCGAGTCATAGTACGGCGGGATCATATAGCCTGCGTATACATGAGTATCCACGCGGACGCCATGTCCTTTACTGCTATGAAACGACGTAATCTTTCCGGCACTTGGTCGGAAATCTTTATAGACATCTTCGGCATTGATGCGGCATTCGATCGCGTGCATCGTCGGGAAATAATTTTGGCCGCTGATCGGAATGCCAGCTGCTATTTTGATTTGCTCTTTGATGAGATCAAAATCAATGACTTCTTCGGTGACTGTGTGCTCGACTTGTATCCGCGTATTCATCTCCATGAAGTAGAAGTTGCGGTGCTTGTCGACAAGGAATTCAACCGTTCCGACGCCTTCGTAATTGATGAATTTTGTGGCTTTGATAGCGGCTTCACCCATTGCGATGCGGAGTTCTTCTGTCAAAAATGGTGAAGGCGACTCTTCGACGAGCTTTTGGTGACGACGCTGTATCGAGCAGTCACGCTCACTCATATGGCAGGCATTGCCAAATTGGTCTCCTGCGACTTGTACTTCGATATGTCGCGGCTCTTCGATAAATTTTTCGATGTAAATGCCATCATTGCCGAATGCTGCTTTTGACTCTTGGCGTGCTTTGTTCCAGTTGTCTTCAAAGTCTTCAGCTTTCCAGACGACACGCATACCTTTTCCGCCGCCACCAGCTGTTGCTTTGAGGATGATCGGATAGCCCATGTCTTCAGCGAGCTGCATGCCTTCTTCGACACTTTTGAGCAAGTCTTTTGAGCCTGGAATGACAGGAACGCCAGCAGCAATCATTGTTTCTTTGGCTGTGATCTTGTCGCCCATGCGGCGGATCTGCTCTGGAGTCGGGCCAATGAATTTGACACCGTATTCATTACAAACTTCTGCAAATTCTGCATTTTCTGCTAGAAATCCGTAGCCTGGATGAATAGCGTCAGCATTGGTGATTTCGACTGCTGCCATGATACGCTTAATCTCCAAGTAGCTCTGAGCGCTTGACGGGGGGCCGATGCAGACGGCTTCGTCAGCAAAGCGGACATGTAAGCTCTCTCGATCAGCTGTACTGTAGACGGCCACAGTTTTGATGCCCATTTCGCGACATGTTCGAATGATGCGAAGGGCTATTTCGCCGCGATTGGCGATGAGAATTTTCTTAAACATACTTCAACACATTACGGAGTTGAGAATCTCAATGATTCTTTGACGAACACAGACTTATCCGTTAGGATCGACAAGGAAAAGTGGCTGATCGTATTCGACAGGATGAGCATCTTCGATCAAGACTTTGACGATTGTACCGCTGACTTCGCTTTCGATTTCGTTGAAGAGTTTCATTGCTTCAACGATGCAGACGACGTCGCCTTCAGCTACTGAGTCACCGACTTTGAAGTATGGTGGTTTGTCAGGCGAAGCCGAGCGATAAAATGTGCCGACCATTGGCGATTTAATTTCGAGATAGCCGCTTGTATCTTCTGCTTGCTCTGAGCTTGCTGGTTTAGCGAGAGCTGTATTCACTTGCGGAGCTGTAGCTGGTGCGGCCGCTACTGGAGCAGCAGGAGCTGCAGCGACCTGTGGCATCGAGATCACTGAAGGAGCTGATACTTGATTTTTACCAGCAAAAAAGTCTTTCGAACGAATGGTCAATTTTGCTTGCTCAAGCTCGATTTTGACCTCAGCGAGATCAGATGTGTTGACGAGTTTGATGAGTTCTTTGATGTCCTTGATCGTCATAGCTTATTTCTTTACGCGTTCGTGATATGATTTAGTGCGCGTATCGACGCGGACAAAATCTCCAGTGTTGATGAAAAGCGGCACACGGACTTCTGCACCAGTTTCGAGTGTAGCCGGCTTGAGTGCATTGGTAGCAGTATCGCCTTTGAGTCCTGGCTCTGTATAAGTGACTTCAAGCTCTACTAGATGCGGCATCTCTGATGTGAGCGGACTTCCGTCACGAGAATCAAACATCACATCTACGATAGTGCCTTCTTTGAGAAGCTCAGGGGCATCTAGCATATCAGCATTGAAGAAGAGCTGCTCGTAGGTCTCTGTATCCATAAAATGATATTCATCACCGTCTTGATACAAGTATTGATATTTTTTGCGCTCGACGCGGACATCTACGATTTTGTGTCCCGCTGGAAAGGTATTGTCAAGGACGCGGCCCGTTGTCAAGCTCTTGAGCTTCGTTCTGACGAATGCAGCTCCTTTACCAGGTTTGACGTGTTGAAATTCGACAATCTTGTAGATGCCGTTGTTATGCTCGATGCATAATCCATTACGGATATCAGAAGTAGATGCCATAGTGTATAATCTTGATTAAATAGTGTCTAGTCAATAGTGTGTTGCCCAAAGGCAGTACAAAAGTATCTAAAATACGCTGATCGGAGTTTGACCATTTGAAGCAGCTGCTCCGTCATAGTGCCACTTGAGATAAACGCTACCCCAAGTGAATCCGCCGCCAAAGGCAGTCAGCAAGATATTGTCGCCAGATTTGAGGTGTTTTTCCCATTCAGCGAGGCAAAGTGGGATTGTTCCATTTGTCGTGTTTCCGTAGCGCTCGATATTCATCATAACCCGCTCCATAGGGAAATCAGCCATCGACGCTACAGAGCGGATGATGCGTTCATTGGCTTGATGCGGCACGACCCAAGCGACATCATCAGCTGCGAGATCATTGCGCTGCATCACAGTGCGGAGCGTACCGCTCATGCCTTGTACAGCACGCTTGAATACTGGGCCGCCATCTTGAAAGACAAAATGCTCTCGCGCATCTACAGTCTCGTGAGATGCGGGTTTGAGCGAGCCGCCCGCCTTCATGTGAAGGTATTGTGCTCCTGAGCCATCACTTTGTAGCTCAGCATCGAGGATGCCAGTACCGTCTGTTGTAGGCTTGAGTAAAAGCGCGCCACAGCCATCACCAAAAATCACACAAGTCTTGCGATCAGTGTAATCAATGATGCTTGACATTTTGTCGCCACTGATCACAAGCACACATTTGTGTGAGCCGCTTTCAATAAATTTTGAAGCAGTCGTCAATGTGTAGATCAAGCCGCTACAAGCTGCCATGACATCAAAACAAAAGGCGTTTTTGATGCCGAGCTTGTCAGCTGTCAAGCAAGCAGTAGAAGGAAAAACCAAGTCGGGTGTAGAAGTAGCACAGATGACAAGGTCAATCTCATCGACTGATGTTCCTGTTTTTTCAAGCAGCGGCCGAGCAGCGCGTACGCCCATGTCAGACACTGCAGTATTTGGCTCTTTGAGGATGTGGCGTTGCTTAATGCCCGTGCGCGAAGTGATCCATTCGTCGCTGGTATCGACCATCTGCTCAAGGTCAGCATTGGTCAAGAGGTCTTTGGGTACATAGCCATGTATCCCTGCGATGGCAGCTCTTATCTGCGTCATACAAGATGTACTCTAGTGGACGCGCAAGGTACACAGAATCTTAAGGCATTCTCAATCAATGATATAAACATCTGGGGCTGCCCGCAGCAGAGCTGCGGTCGGGCTAT
>JAHDHF010000035.1 GCA_020631455.1 Saprospiraceae bacterium | reverse complement strand
CGCTGCGAAGTGGTGGCGCAGCCAGATGCGAAGTGAAACGAAGCAGCCGAGCGAATAGCGAGCCACGAAGCATAGCGACCTTTTTCTATTTCGTTTTTCTAAAAAAAATTAATTGAAGTTCTTCTATTTTTAAGGGAAGGATTTAGGATGGGTTAAGCGAAATAGAAAAAGGATGGCCCATAAAAAAATTATACAGGATGACTGCTGCGCCAGAGCGGACATGTCATACAATGCGAGCCACCACGACCACGCGAGAGCTCACTACTCGGAATCATTATAATTGTTTTTTCAATTGACTCTGGAGTGGAAACACCATTTTTAAAATCGTTGAGCAAGGTCTCAGCAGAAATAACGGAATAGCCTGCGCGCTCAAATGCTTGTGCTGTGACTGTATTTCGATCGTAGCTGATCGCGACACCAGGTTTAATAGAGACGAGATTGCAGGCATCTGTCCATTGCTCTCGTTCTTGGTATGGAGATTCGCCATCGCCACCAAGTACAAATTGCATATCTGGATTTATTTCTTGCTGCATAAAATCTGCCACAGCATTATATGTGCGCACGCTACCATCAGCACTAAAGACTTGTACATTTCCCCCAAGACCGTCCACGATGAGCGGCTTAAATGCAACGGTATGATTGACGTCGATGTGCGTAAAGACAGTATCAATATGCATGTACGCTCTATTCTGCGGTAGATTTATTTGCACGACATGTTTGACGACATTTTTCTCAAACAATTTTTCTTTTAATAAATGAATGGCGTGAGCAGTGGTACGTTCGCTGCAGCCGATCAATAAATAATCAGATGTCAAGGTCATCATATCACCGCCTTCCATACTGACGCCTTCGCCTTGAGTAGAGCGCTGAAATTGGTCAACGAGATTTAAATTAATGACGCGACCTTCTTCGCGCATTTCCTTAAACATCGGATGCGAATGGACAATAAAACGGGTCAAGAAATTCTCGCGCTGGCGGGCTGTTTTATTTGCTTTGGTAATGATGATATGATCATTAACCATGACCGCTATATCCCGTGTAAAAATAAAATTGGGAATCGGATCAAAGTAAAATGTAGTATTCGCTGCGTGATATCCTGTAATTAAAATATCAGCTAACTCGGCTGCCGAAACTTGGCTGAGTTGCTCGCGTTGTGCTAGAGATAATTCCTCAAACGGAACAATAAAATCTAGTAATTCGCCAATGAGATCAGTCGATGCTTGATCGATGCTCTCAAATAATAAATCACGAACTTCAAGAACACCATCTTCGCCTACAAATGCTTTGAGCACATCTGTGAATACATCATGCTCACGCTGCATATCATCTAAAAAGACAATATCGTCAAAAAGGAGTTCTTCTGCTCGGTGCGGCGTGATGCGGCCAATGCCTTGATCTGGACGATGGACGATGACTCGACGGAGTATATCGATTTCTGAAGCGACGTGAAGTTGGCTCATAAAATTTTTTATTCTAAATTCTTTGATTAAGCAAAGCGGCTTGGCTGAGCTTCGCGCATGATCTTCATCACAGCATCAAAGACATCATCAGCTTGTGGCTTTGTGAAATAATCACCATCAGATCCATAAGGCGGACGATGCGCTTTGGCTGACAAGCAAACTGGTTTTGAATCAAGCTGCAAGTAACCGCCATCACGATCCAAGACTTGCTGCATCATATACGCAGATGCTCCGCCTGGCACATCTTCATCTAAGAAGATCACGCGGCTCGTTTTCTTGACTGATTCTAGGATGATTCCTTCTGTATCAAATGGTAGCAATGTTTGTGCATCGACAAGCTCTACACTGACGCCGTGGTCAGCAAGCCATGTTATTGCTTTTTCGGCAACTCGAATGCAACTGCCATACGTGACGATTGTGATATCGCTGCCTTCTTGTAAAACTTCCGCTAGACCGAGCTGAACAGTGAAGTCAGCAAGATTATTCGGTTTTGCCTCTTTCAGGCGATAGCCATTGAGACATTCTACAACGACCGCAGGCTCATCTGCTTGCAAGAGCGTGTTGTACATACCAGCAGCTTGTGTCATGTTGCGCGGTACGCAGACATTCATTCCGCGGAGCGAACTCAACAACAAGCCAATTTGTGATCCGCTGTGCCAAATGCCTTCGAGGCGATGGCCGCGCGTACGGATAATCGCTGGACTGCGTTGTTGTCCGTTAGAGCGATAGAGTAGAGTAGCGAGATCATCCGTCAATGGCGACAATCCGTAAACGAGATAGTCCAAGTATTGTATTTCAGCAATTGGACGGAAGCAACGCATCGCTAAGCCAATGGCTTGCCCCATGATCGTCCATTCGCGGATGCCAGCATCAAAGACGCGCTCTTCGCCGTACTTTTCTTGTAGTCCAGCAAATCCTTGATTCACATCACCGATCTGTCCGACATCTTCGCCAAAGGCGACGATATTTTGATCACGCTCAAGGGCTTGATCAAAAAATGCATTGAGTACTTCGTAGCCATTTTTGAGCTCAGCTTCTTCAATCTCAGCATTGATTGTCGCGACGTTTTTGACAGCTTTTGGGGAGCTGCTGTAAAGGTTTGTGTGATAGAATTCATGACCTTGCTGCATTTGAGCATCAAGCCAAGTATTGAGAGCAGATCTGCTCGAAGAATCAAGTGAAGCACTTCGCAAAGTCGCTCGAACATGCATGATTAATTCATGCACTACAGGATTATGAAGCGAAGCCAGAGAATCAATTCTATCTTGCGGTATGCCAGCAGATTGGTAAAGTTCAGTGATTGTTTTTAGCTCAGCTTTTGTGCGATCTGTAAATGCTTTCCAAGCAGCATTTTTACCGTCTTTTGCTTCTTGTTTAGCTTCATTTCTGAGCGTAGTTGTTTCTTCAGCTGTCGCGATGCCCGTTTTGTGCATCCATTGCTCCATACGAGTGATGCAATCAAACTCTTGTTCCCAGTTGAGGCGATCTTTTGTTTTGTATCGTTCGTGGCTGCCACTCGTCGAGTGCCCTTGCGGCTGCGTGCATTCTTCGACGTGGATGAGGAGCGGCTTGTGTGTTTTACGACATTCAGCAATGCCTTCAGTATATATCTCTACGAGATGAGCGTAATCCCAAGCACGTGTCTTCTTGATCGAAATTCCGACGCCGGCTTTCTTAGATTTCATTCCAGCGAGCGCTTCGCTGATACTTTCTTTCGTCGTTTGATATTTCTTGGGTACCGAGATGCCGTAGCCATCATCCCAAACAGAAACAGCAAGTGGCACTTGCATGACACCAGCAGCATTGATTGTTTCCCAAAAAGCGCCTTCACTTGTGCTTGCATCCCCAATCGTCGCAAAGCAAACGACATTGCCACGCTCTTTCTCACCGCGCTGACGATAATGTTTACTCGCCAGAGCCAATCCTAGAGCTCGCGCCATTTGTCCTGCAGTACAAGAGATGTCAGACGAGACATTGTAGTGATCTAGTTCATTGAGCCATTCGCCAGATTCATTGTCAAAAGTCTTTGTCCCAAAATGCGCATTCATTTGACGGCCCCCAGAGAACGGATCATTTTCTGGGTCGGCATAAAGCTGCGCGAAATACTCTTCAACGCTACAGAGGCCAAGCGCCATCATAAATGTCTGATCACGATAATATCCAGAGCGCCAGTCGCCTTTTCTAAACGCACGAGCCATCGCGACTTGCGGCACTTCTTTGCCATCGCCGAGTATTCCAAATTTCGCTTTTCCGGTCAAGACTTCTCGGCGCGCCATAAGGCTGACTTCGCGGCTTAGGCAGCACACTTTAAAATCATTCAGCACTTCATTTCTGAATTCTTGATTCATCTCATTTGGTGCAACTTCCGTGATTGTTTTTGGCTCTTTTGACATGCTACAAATGTACAGCGATTACGTTTGACTTCAAGACCAGATTTGCTTGATGTGAAAAAGTAAACAAGGCTAGAATTTGGGGCATCCGCTCCTCGTTTGACTCGTCGCGGCAGGCTATTCGGCAGCTCGCTATTCGCTCGGCTGCTCCATTCAGCTACGCTTCATGTCGCATCTGCTTTGCACTGCCTGCTATCCCTATGCCGATCGGAATTACCCTTGACTACTTGACCTCGCACGTTTCATCCAGCGCGTTTGGATGATTGGCTGAGGATAATCGCGGCCAAGAATAAAATCAACTTCTTCTGATTCTTGATTCGTGAGTTTCCATGGTTCGTGGACTTTCTCAATTGGTAAAGCACTCAACTCAGGCAGCCAATTTTTGACATACTCACCACTCGGATCGTAGCGCTTGGCTTGTTTAGCAAGATGAAAATAACGGTCCGGTCTCGGATCTGTTCCGACCCCAGCTATATATTGCCAATTACCATAATTGCTCGATGGGTTATAATCGATTAAAAGGGACTCCATATACTCAGCTCCGACGATCCAAGGCTGCTTGAGATCATGTATGAAAAATGAAGCAACATTTTGTCTGCCACGATTACTCATAAAACCAGTAGCAGCAAGTTCGCGCATGTGCGCATCTACAAATGGAAATCCAGTTGTCCCTTCAATCCAAGCATTGATAAGTCTGTCATCTTGTTCTAGATATTCTATTTCTGAATCAAATAAACCTTCGGAATGGAATATTTTGTTTTCGTATTTTTTTGCAATGAAATGAAAAAAGTCACGCCACAATAATTCAAAGAAAATCCAATAGGTGCTTTTATTATCGCCGTGTTGTTTTTCGTACTCTTTTAAAGTGTAATAAATCTGCTTAGGAGAGAGGCAGCCTTGTGATAAATACGCAGAAAACTTTGTAGAATCAAGCTCGTCTAGAGAGCCATTGCGCGTGTCAAAGTATGTTTTGGCTGCATGTGTTTCAAAGAGATAACCATTGAGTCGAACAAGACCTTCTGTTTCGCCGCCTTTGATTGTGAATGTATTGAAATCACAAGGCGGAATTTCATAATGATCAAAATCAGCAAGACTTGGCAGCTCTCCTGTTTCAACTTCCGAAGTCCATTTTGGCAACTCTGTTGGCGCTGCAAAAGGCTCTCGTATTTGGATGTACTTCTCCAGCTCTTTTCGAAACTGAGTAAACATGTCTGGCACATGCGCGACGGGAAATGGAAGATCTTGAGTGTGATAAAGTAGTTTTCCTCTAAAAAAGTGCAGCTCTTGTCCGATGCTCCAAAGTTTTTTCTCAAGCTCTTCTTGTACGTCGACTTCTTCTTGGGTGCGCTCCATATTGCAGAAGACCCAAGATGAGTTTAGTTGTTTTGCTAATTTAAATACTTCTTCAGCTGGATCTCCAATTCTGATGATTAAATCACAGCCAATGTTCTCGAATTGCTTACGAAGATCTGCTGCTGCTTCAATTTTGAATTGTGTTCTGAAGGCTGCAGTTTTTCTAAATCCGTGCTTGGTTTTACCTAGAAGCCGTTTTGAGTTGAAGACATAAATCGGGTACACTTCATCACCGCGTTTTATGGCTTCGATGAGCGGCTCATTATCATGGAGTCGCATATCATGGCGAAACCAAACAATTACTTTTTTGGGCTGCAACGTGTCTTCTTGCTCCATAGTCTATTGGGTAACAATGCAAGGGCTGACTTGTTGAATAAAAAGAACTGAGATCGAACAAAAGAGTGGACAAGCGCTGCGAAGTGGTGGCGAATGGAATGAGCCAGACGCAAACAAAGTGAAGCGGCCGAGCGAACAGCGAGCCACGAAGCATAGCGACCTGAAGCCTACGAAGTAGGCGATGGATGGCCCAATAAATTATCGATACATTTCTATTAAAATATCACGACTACGAGGGCCGCAATGTAAAAGTAAATCTATGCCGCTCAGCCACGGAATAAATCCAGTGCGATCTTCAAAGACCTGCTCGTAGGAAATCGCTTTTAACTGGGTGTGAAATGAGTTTCGCGGCGTAATGGCTTGACGTAAATCAAGATAATCTGTTTCTTTTTGATAAGAATTTGTTTCACTTAACTTTATGGAAAGTTTCATTGTTTCTATTAAAAATTCGGTCGTTTTTTTGTTAAGTGAATAAATGTCGCCATGGGCAGTGGCTATAAAATCGAGAATAGTTTTTCCGTAAAAGTCCCAAAACGGGCTGTTGCCATAACCCGACATTATAGAGCGAATCAGAATGTCCTTTTGCCGTTGCGTAGCTGCGATTAAGCATTCTGTAATTGCTTGGGATTGATGTTTTCCACTGGCAAGTGGCAATGAAAGTGTTTGCTTTCCGTGAGTCGTTGCAATATCAAATTTATTTCTGTAGGAGCGACGTTGGTATGTTTCGTGTCTTTCGAGGATAAGATGTCCGCATTGTTGTGCTAAAGCAAGGCTCGCAATAGGCGGAAAAAGTTGACTTTCTGTAAGAATTTTGTTTGTCATACACCAGAGTTGCAAATGTGCGGCATCTTTTTGAAAGTTATACCGAACTTAGAGCTACGATGAAAAAATCAATTCAACTCTTTTTTGCTGTAATTATTTTATTGACAAGCAACTCAATAGTGAGTGCTGTTGATGTAGCTGTTTCGTTGAGAGATTACACAACAAATGATGAAGATGTCTATGCTGAGATTTCTTATTTGTTTATTGGAGAATCATTGCTTCATGCTCAAACAACTGGACAATACGCAGCCGCTGTTGATGTTTTAATCACGTTTAATCGACCTGATGGAACGATTGACGCAGTTGATAAATATCGCTTAACTGGACCCGCGCAACTCGATTCGTTAGCTCGACAAAACTTTATTGACGTTCGACGTTACAATGTCTCTCAGGCAAATTATAAAGTGAAAATCGAGTTGCGGGATGCGTTTTTGCCGTCTACATTTCGAGATATAGAATTACAGCTTGATACTCGGCGCTCAGAATCACAATCAAAATTATCTGATTTATCATTGCTTTTGCCAGTAGAAACTGGCGGCTTTGAGAAATATGGGATTCAATATGAGCCAGTAATTATTCCGACGATAGGCGCTGTACATAATTCTGTCATCGCTTACTCTGAATATGAGCCTAGTAAAGATTTACTTAATCAAGAAGCAATTGCATTTTATTCTATTTACGATAATGAAAAGAATGAAGTATTTAGAAAGGTCAAGAAATTAAATCTTGAGGCAAGGAATATATTAGTTGAATCTATTCCGTTAGTGAAATTAGACGATGGAGAATATTCAATCCATGTTAAATTATTGCTACGGAATAAAAAGGAAATTGGATTTACGACGCTTGAATTTTATCGAGACGATCCATACAAAAATCTACGGATTGAAGGTTATAAGACAGTAAATATCTCAGGAACATTTGTAGAATTACTCAATGAGCAGAATTTAGAGTTTAGTTTGAGAGCCATACGATTATTTGTTGATTTACCGACAGGAGATTTGCTGCAAAATGTGCTTCGAAATGGGACTATCGAAGAAAAGCGAAAATTTGTTTTGACATATTGGGCGTTACAAAATCGTGTTGATCCCTACGAAGCATTCAAACCGTTTATGTCGATGGCTGCTCAAGCTCATGCTCGGTTTGGTGATGGAGTAGGATATGGATTTGAAACTGATCGCGGCTATGTATTTATGAAATATGGTTTACCAGATGATGCAATTTCGAGAGGCTCGGAGCAAGGTGCACCGCCATTTATTATTTGGACTTACAATCGCATTCCGAAGCAAGGAACCGTCAAATTCTTGTTTTATAATCCAACGCTTGATGGCGAAGAATTTGACCTTCTGCATAGCACAGCAGATGAAGAAATTCAAAATAAGGATTGGCCAGAAATATTGTATTCAAAAAGCATACAACGACGCCCAGGCGAAGCTGCTTCTCAAGAAGAATTACGTGAAGGTATCTATGGGCGTGAAGCAGTACGATTGTTTAACGATCAATAATCTTCAAGTCAGTATGTTTGCTGTATGAAGCAGCCAAAAGTTGTCACAGAATACAAAGAAGTCGAGGAGCAAAAAGGCTCAAAGTATCGAGCTGAAGTCTCAGAATTTTCTGCAAATGGACTTCTGCTCAGTCGTAAAGTCTATTCTATTGATGGGTCATGTGTGAATGAAGATCAATACGAGTATGATGATGAAAAACGACTTGTATCACATAAAACCCTAGATGAAGGCGAAATCGTAGAACAGCTTGACTATACATATCTAGATGATTCGAGTAAAACATACAAGTGTCTCATCACTCACAGTTGGGGCGGCCAAAGTGTAGAACTCTCGAATTACGATAGCGACAATAGTCAGCAAATTGTAGAGAGAAATGATGAAGATGGTCAACTTGTCTTTCGACAAGAGTATGTTTTTTATACTTCGGAAAAAGTGGAAAAAGATCGTTTAATACGTAATGATGAAGAAGGAGAAACAATAATTGAAAAAGAATTTTCTGAAGAAGCGGAACTTGAATATTACAAAATCATCAAAAACGGAAAAACAGAATATTGTATTCAGCTCGAAGATGAAGTCGATGAACATGACGTCGTCCAAAAAACAATTGTTAGGAATATGCTGACAAATAAAGTCGATCAAGAATATTGGAAAGATTTTGATGAAAATGGAAATGAAATCGTCGTTGAAAGCATTGACCACACGACCGGTCAAGAATTGATCGAAGAAATGTCTTATTCAGCAGATAATAAACTCATCGAGAAAAAAGTGACCGATGCGTCTGATACAATAATTGAATATTTCCAAACAGCGTTTAATGAAAATGGCGATCCAACTTTCGTAAAACGCTATGTACATATGCAGCCAATAATCATCAGTACATTTGAGTATGAGTATCACTAATCAAGATGATCAGCAAGATGATTTGTATCAAGTACAAACTATTATCGTAGATAAAGGACAAAGCCAGCTTCGACTTGATAAATTCTTAATGACAAAAATTGAGCGCGCTACCCGTAATAAAGTACAAAATGCAATAAAAAGCGGCTCAATTAAAGTCAATGAAAAAGAAGTCAAACCAAATTATCGAGTACGACCGCTTGATACGATACGGATTGTCATTCCGCGTCCCGTAGATGATGGCGTACTTGTGCCGCAAGACATTCCACTCGATATCCGATACGAAGATGATCATCTTTTAGTCGTGCATAAACCATCGGGTATGGTCGTACATCCTGGTCATGGCAATCGCGATGGCACACTTGTTAATGCGCTCGCATATCATTTTCAAAACTTGCCTGTCAAAGATGGCAATATGAATGACCGGCCAGGTCTCGTGCACCGTATTGATAAAGACACGTCAGGGCTGCTTGTTATCGCCAAAAGCGATTATGTCATCTCACATCTTGCCAAGCAATTTGCAGATCATACAGTCGATCGATCGTATGTAGCACTTGTTTGGGGCGAGCCCGAGCCTGATTCAGGTACAGTTGATGCTCATGTCGGGCGTGATTTACGCAATCGACTTGTGATGAGCGTTTTTCCTGATGGCGATCATGGCAAGCACGCAATCACACATTACGAAACGATTGAGCCGCTTGGATATGTGAGTTTAATCCGTTGCAAATTGGAGACTGGTCGAACGCACCAAATTCGAGCGCATATGAAATATCTTGGACATCCGCTGTTTAGTGATGCGCGATATGGCGGCTCCAATATTGTCAAAGGAACAGTCTTTACGCGCTACAAGCAATTTGTGCATAATGCCTTCAAGATGTGCCCACGCCAAGCACTGCATGCTCAGACACTTGGCTTCGAGCATCCGATCACAGGAGAGCGTATTCATGTAGAAGCCGATCTGCCCGAAGACATGGCAAACGTCATCGAAAAATGGCGCAAATACACTGAATCAAGACGCAACTAAGGCAACTCATCAAAGCGAGTCAAATCATATTGTAGAATGATTTTGACAAGCATTTCTGCTAATTGAGGATCAGTATTGTAGCCAGCAGCTTGCAGTGATTTTGCCCAAGTTTTATAATCTTTTGCATCAGGTTTGGATTTCAAAAAAGTGGGATCAGTTAAATATAAACTGTGATCGCGAAAACTCAACCAAGCTGTATCATAATGCTTGAGTTTCACCTTTCCGTATAGACCAGTTGGGCCTGACCAAGACGAAGGAGCAGCTAGATTAAAGTAGTTATTGCCCTTGTACGATGCATAGCTTTTGCCAGCACCACTTTGATACAATCCTTGAGCAAGTACGATGCTGGCAGGAATTTCAAACTTGCGCATCTCAGACTGAGCAACGCGTTGAAATCGCTCAATGAATTGAATTCGTTTGTCTTCGGGCACATTTTGCCAGGAAAAAATCTCAACTCGCGGAGTTTTCTCCTCTTGAGGCGAAGCAAACGTAGGGGCAGCTGCATTTAGAAAGTTGACTTCACTGAGCGAAGAAGTGCTCTGCTGGTGGCGCAATGTTATGCCAGAGCCAATGATCGCGACGAGCGCAATCAAAAACCAGTTTTTAAGAATAAAGCCTTTCATAGTTCTATTGTTTGATACAAAGTAAAACAAAATGTTTCTATTTGTACAAATGATTTATGCAAAAAGAAAACAAAAAGTTTTAAACATACGTTGGGCCATCCCCGATTCGCTTCGCTCAACGGGGTCGCTATGCTTCATGGCTCGCTGATCGCTCGGCCGCTCGTTTCACTTCGCGTCTAGCCTTACGGCTACCATTTCGCAGCGCTTGTCCAAGCTGCTGAATCTGCTCTGCGATAGGGATGGGAGCAGCGCGAGCCTGTGAGCGGACGCCGAATGCAATGAAGGCGGCTAGGTTACCGTACTGCGAACAGCCCGCCGCGAGGCATTTTGCCGAGCGGATCGCCCAACTAATCAGCTTAGAGTTTCATGGCTTCTGCCTTGAGCATTTGTGCTCGCTCTTTGCCTAAATACAAGTCAATCAGCCCATGTGCTCCATAGATCGCTGGTATCAAGATAATCGCAGCAATCAATTTGTAAGTTGAATTCACAAATGCAATCGCAAAAAATTGATTCAAAGTCCAGGGTTCGGAAGAACCTGTCAATTGCGGACCGAGCACAAAAGCGATATATAAAACAAGGACACTATCAATCAGCTGCGAAAACATCGTACTCGCTGTCGCTCGCAACCATGCAAAGCGTGATCCAGTTAGTGAACGGATCTTATGAAAAACCCAAGCATCTAAAATTTGACCGACAATGAACGCGATAATTGAACCTGTGATAATCAGCATCCCTTGACCGAATATGACTCGAAATGCGTCTTGCATATTTGGAATACCTTGCTCAACATTAAGGCTCTGCCACCAATCTGCAGGAGCTAATCCTACGGCAGCAAAGACCATCACAAATGCATAGGCAATCAAAAAAACTGCTAGGAAGGAAAGAAATAAAACACCTCGCCGACCGAAGTATTCATTGATAATATCTGTCATTACAAATACGACAGGCCACAGAAGGACACCAGCTGTAAATTGTAATGATCCAGTCGCCCCAAAAATTGACCAATTGAATGTATCAAATCCAAATGTATCCTCTAGCGAAAAGATCTTGACACCGATAAACTGAGCAACAAGTGCATTGGTGACAAAAAAACCAGCCAATACAAGAAATAAAATCGTTGGCTTGCTCTTAAAAATGCTGCTGCTCATTTGTCAAAAATAGGGAAAGCTTAACTAGAGATCTGTGCTTCCGTTCCAAGACATTTCAGCATGTTCGATTGTGACATCTCCGAGAGCAATGACTTTTCCTTTTTTGTTGCCACGCGACATTTGTTCGATTCCTTTCCAGATGAGGTTGCAGTCATTATGGAGTCGAGCGCCTTCATTCAGAATTAAACTTGCATTCGGCTGTACGATGATTCTGCTGCCTGGCGGCATCGAAATGCGGCAATTGATTTCGAGACTTGCTCCATCTTCAATAATAAGATCGCCATGTAAATCTCGAGCTCCATTCCAAACGCGTTTATCGATGATTCGAATAGTTTGATTTCGATCGTACTTGCACCATGTTTTTTTCACGAATGGTCTAAACTTACTGTTAATATCAGACATTGATTTGTTTGCAATACTGAGTTGGCAGGCTGTCCAAGCATTTTGTGATGTGTTGTAATCCATGACATTATTACTAGCTCCTTTATCGCACTCACCTTTTGGTGACCAACTCCAGCAGTTGCTATGGTTAGGTGTGTCATCACACATATCATTGCCGCGCCATGTGTGCCTCAAGCCCATTGAGTGTCCGATCTCGTGTATCAAAGTACCGCAGCCAAAACTTGCACCTTGTACTACTGGTCTTCCTCGTTCGTCTTTATTCATTTCTCGACTCAGGCCGCTATATAAGCCTACAACTTTCACCCAGCTGATAAAACTGATTCCACCAATAGTATTTTTGTATGTAGTAGAGGTTAGACTATCTGGATGATGCTCCATTAAGAAAATATTGATCACATTCTCCTTAGATGTGCCATATCGTTCATACACTTCCTTTGAGTAGTTGTTTTTGTTTTTGCCGCGAATGACATAATACCATATGTCATTATCCTCATGGAAGTAAATGCCATCATCAGTTGGGTCATTCGGATCTCCCGTGAGTTCATATCGAAATGGAATAGGCAATGGTTTAATCTCGTTTGCCCATGGCAGAAACATACGTTTGTTGTTTGCTAATTTTTTGTTGGCTTCTGCGATGTACTCATGCGCATAAGCTATGCCTTCTCTCTCAGAGAAATTGTTCAAACCATTTTCGTCTCTTGGATAATGGATATTGACACTGATTGTACGCATTTGCGTATGTTCGTCTAGCTCATACGATTCTTTTTGATGACAAGCTGATACTTGACCTTGTTTTTGAGCTTTGATGACTGTGACATCCTGCCTTGAAACGAATGAAGAACTACTTTTTCCGCAAGAGGAGAGTACAAGGGCTACAATAATGCAGCTTAATGACAGCGCTTGAATATTTTTTAGTGATTTAGACATATTATGACATTTCAGAATGCACTACTTTTGACGGTCCTTTGGTCAAAGGATACTCAAAATACACGAATCGAATTTGATTATGACTTTCTCAATCCGTTTTTATACATTTCTTTCTGGCTTTGCTCTATGTATTGTTCTTTTGACTTCTTGCGGTCAGAGCCAACTTGATTCACGAATTTCAGATCTTGAAGTACGTCAAGCTGAAAATCCTGATTCCGATCAAGCGAAAGCCTTAATCGACTTGTATGATGAATACATAACGTCAAATCCAAATTCGGATTTGACTCCTAAGTATATCTATCGTTGTGCTCAGCAAAATTATACAATTAATCAATTTGCTCGAGCGAATGAACTTGTCAAGCAGCAGCTTCTCGAGTATCCGAAAGCTGACATTTCGCCATATAGTGCAAGTTTATTAGCCTTACTCTCCAAAGATCGTGTTGGTCAGCCTTTGATGGCTGGAGGAATAGTTCCTGCAGCATTCGAAAAATATGGCGATCACAAAGCGCTTGCGCCTGTCAAAGAATATGTTACTAATCCGAATGAATCAATTGATAAAATCATTTCGGAAGTAGAAGGCCGTCTCAACGATGACTCACTTAAACGAATAAACAAAGCTGCAGCTGTGCGATACATTGCACTTAATGAAGGCGCTTCTTACATTTTTGCTGATGATAATAATAGAGCTGGAGAATATGTCTACAAAGCTGCTCGTACTGCAAATGCAACAGGCAATTTTTACAAAGCCCTCGATTTATACAAACGATTGACCGATCAGTACCAAAATCATCCGAAAGCGCCACAAGCACTTTTCCAGCAAGCTTTTATCCAAGAGCAAGCGTTCAGGAATTCTAGTGAAGCGAAAAAATTGTACACGACATTTTTAGAGCGTTATCCTAATGATGAATTTGCTGATGATGCAAAATTCTCCTTGGAAAATATAGACCGACCAATGGATGAAGTCTTTGACGAACTCATGCGCAAAGCAGATTCACTCGGGCTCAATAAAAAGCAACCACAATAAAGTACTCCGTTTACTTGAGTATTAAGATTGGCACATTGGCATCAGCAATGAACTTTAATGTGTGCGAGCTCCCCAGCAAGTTTTGAAAAAACGAGCGCTTCGGTCTGAAGGAGGCAAGCACATCAATATTTTCTTTCTTGATGTAGCCATTTAATGCATCAAGAACACTTTTTTCATTAAGCACGACTTGGGCCGAATCTACGTCATCTAGAGTAGGGAAGTTCTCCCCAAAATCAGTTACATCAACATTTTTCGTATTCACAAAAACATTGTGAATTTTAGCATTTGTGTCCTTCGCAAAATGAAGCAGCCACATATACGTTTCTAGATTGCTGAGCTTTGGTTCTATTGCATTTGCAATCTGTTCCAGCGGTTGATATTTGACATCTTCTGGTACAACCATGATAGCAGATTCAGATTTGTCAAGTACACGAGTAGCAGTAGTCCCGAGCACTTGCTCATCTAGATTATGCTCGCCTTTCGTACCCATTACGATCAAATCAATGTTCAAATCACGAGAAGCACGCACGATCTCTTCACTTGCATAGCCACTTAAAATTGTCGAATCACATTCAATATTCGGATGCGAAACCTGTAATTCCTTCATCAATTCAGCCATGCCTTCTTCAGCATCTTTCCTCAGTATGTCTTTAATACTTAAAAACGACCCTGTTTTACGAGGCGCTCGAAAAACGTGGAGCAATGTCACGCGAGCACCAAGCTTTTCAGCCAAATAAAAACCATAATCAACAGCATTATTGCTGACCTCACTGTAATCAGTAGAAATTAAAATGTGCATCATATTCACAAAGTACAATGAAAAATGATTTCAAAGCAAATGTGATTTTTTGGGGGCTGCCCCTCAGAGTTACACGCTTCGGGTCGGGCTATCCGGCACTCTCTCCGCTACGCTTCGTTCAAACAACACCTCCTATCCCTCAGCCAAAAAAGGCATTAAGAAATTTCGACAACGGGTACTTTGTAATAATCAACTAATTGCTGTATCAAGCGGCCAGTAGAAGCAAGATTATTTGATTGCTCTACAGTATCAAATGTTCGTCTCAGCTTTTCAAGATATTGCTTTCGATTACTCGTTAGCCATTTTGCGACATAATAAAACGCACTTATCGTTAAGTCATTTTCGAGATAGACTTTTCGATTACTTGTTATTTTTCTGTAGCGTTTAAATGTAGAAGAAACACGCTCATATTCTCCTAGAGAAAAATACCCAATAATGAGCGTCACATAAATACCATCGCTAAATGTATGAAACGGTACTTGCTGATAAACGATCAGTAGTTCTTCAAGCGTTTGTACTGATTTATGTTGCATCTCTTTATTTCCAAGTAGCAATATGCCACAGTACATTGTCTTCAAATTAATCATCTTAACATAAGTCGATTGTTCCCAAATGTCAAGTGATAAGAGTTTTTCGCATTTATTTTTTAGAAACAAAAGTCGATCTCGAACTTCTATTGGTAAACAATCAGGATGATCCTTCCTGTACGCTGTCATATAATTCGTGAGATAATATCCATTTTGAATTGCTATACTGAATATCTCAGGTGAATTCACAAAGCCAGACCAAAATTTGTGTTTGCTGCTATTTTCTAGTAAGTCTGAGCAAGCATTAAGTAATTCTTCATCATCAAAAGAATCAACAAAAAATTTGAGCCGCAGATAACTGACTTTGTAACTTAAATCCTCGAGCATCGGAAAAACCAGAAATGGCTGCCGACGCAACTCATCACCTGTTTCTACAAGTAGATTTTGCGTTTCTTCTCTAAAAAAGTCTCGATGATTTAAAAAATCTAAAACATAACAATATGCAAATCTCGCGAGCAAAGAAACAATTGCACTTTCACTTTCAAAAAGTGGTAAAAAAGGAGCAGTCGCTTCATCTTTTATATCTGGCCCAAGCGGGGCTTTTTCGCGAGCACTGTATTTTGATCTTAAGACAGTATAAATACTATTTATATCATTAAGCCAGCCTTGCAACACTTGTATGCGATCGTGTGCTTGAGCTGCTTTAGTGTATTGTTCTTCGAGATTAAGATGCTGCGCAAGGATATTTGTAAAGAGAATTTCGCTTTGGTGATCATTCGTTTTACTTGATACATCAATTGCTAAGTCAAGTATAGAAAATGCTTCATGCGAGTGTCCAGATGAATACAATCTCTGCACACGATTGACAACAAACAATAAGTAGCTCGGATGATTTTGACTAAGTGTCGATGTCAGTTTAAATGTATGGTGCGCTAGTTGAAAAAACTTTTGCTTGGTCTTCGCTTCGGCATCGCCATATACTGCAGCACACAACTCATCAGATGATTGCTCTACGAGTACATTACGATCGATACTTGACACAAGCCGCTCGGGTAGTGATGACCCATTATTTTTGAGCTCTGCTAAAAAGTCATTGTATAACTCATCAGGTAAAAGTTTGATTATTTTTTCGATCGTGAGCATAAGTCAAATATGCAGACTTTTATTTGATAAATGAATAGACTTTAATAAGCATAGTGTTAAAATCAAGACAAGCAGCTCAGCCGAGCGGTAGTAGGGAGTGCGATAGCAGCCATGAGCAAAGCGAATGGCCAAGCAAGCCCGCATGAGACTGGCGCATGGCGACAGGCTGTCTGCGGATCAGCGAGCGCGCTCCCGAATGACGCGGCCCGTAGGGCGGCTCATCATATAAATGAAAAAAGCCCTACAAATGATGTAGAGCTTTTTCTATTAAAAATTGATTGTTTAATTATCGAACAAACATCATCTCGCGATATTTAATAAATGGCCATTCACGATCATCTGTCATACTTTCGAGTGAATCGCAATTATTACGGATTTTCTCCATGTATGGTTTGACATTTTCGCAGTAGGCAATTGCGCTATCACGATGATGCATAGCATCAGCTTTTTCGCTTGCGTCGAGCATTGATTCGATATTGCTTTTCATCGAATTTAAATGTTCACTAATGCGGCTTAAAATATCTTTTTGGGCTGATGCATTAATTCCGAGCTTCTCAAGCGAATTGACATTTTCGGCAAGCGCATTCATATAATCAACGACAGCTGGCATGACGCCCGTCATACACATTTCGCTAAGTGTTCGACATTCGATATTGAGCTTGAGAATATAATTTTCAAGCATAACCTCGTGATGTGCGTGTATTTCTTCGTTTGTGAAAATGTTAGTACTTGTAAAAAGCTCAACAGAAGAATCATACACATACGCATCAAGTGCACGTGGCGTATTTGGCGAATTTTCGAGACCGCGCTCAGCAGCTTCATCAGCCCATGCTTGGCTGTAGTTATCGCCTTCAAAACGAATTGCTTTACTTTCAGAAATGTACTGCTTGATAACTGAAAGAATGGCTGCTTGCTCGTCTTGACCGCCGTTTACAAGTGCATCAACAGATACTTTAAACTCAACAAGTTGCTTACCGACGATTGCGTTCATAATCGTCATCGGAGCAGCACAGTTGGCAGTCGAACCAACCATTCTGATCTCAAACTTATTTCCAGTAAAGGCAAACGGCGACGTTCTGTTACGATCCGTATTGTCTTGCTCTAAGTTTGGCACCACTTTGAGAAGATCTTTGACACGTTTGACATCAGCACTGCTTTCTGTGTCTCCAGCTTCGATAGCATCAAGTACACCAGTTAAGTATTCACCGATAAAAACAGAAACAATCGCAGGCGGTGCTTCATTTGCTCCGAGGCGGTGATCATTGCTCGCCGATGCTACACTCGCGCGCAATAGCGGCGCATGCATCGAAACTGCTTTGATCGTATTGACAAAGAATGTCAAAAACTGAAGATTTTTTCCTGGCTCTTTCCCTGGCTTCAGTAGATTCGTACCAGTATCAGTTGCCATCGACCAGTTGTTGTGCTTGCCTGATCCATTCACACCATCAAATGGTTTTTCGTGAAGGAGGACGCGAAGCTTATGACGACGCGCGATGCGATCCATCAAATCCATCAAGAGTTGATTGTGGTCAATAGCGACATTCGCTTCTTCAAACATCGGCGCGAGTTCATACTGTCCAGGACCAACTTCGTTGTGGCGCGTACGGACTGGAATACCGAGTTTGTGGCATTCGATTTCAAGATCACGCATGTACATATACACGCGCTCAGGAATACTACCGAAGTAATGATCATCGAGCTGCTGCCCTTTGACACTATGCTTGCCGATCAAAGTGCGTCCGCACATAACAAGGTCAGGACGCGCATTGAAAAGCGCTTCATCGACTAGGAAATATTCTTGCTCCCAACCAAGCGTCGTTGTGACTCGCTTCGCATCTTTCTCGAAGTAATTGACGACATCAAGAGCAGCCTTTTCGAGATAGCTAATTGAGCGCAGAAACGGCAATTTGTAATCAAGCGTCTGTCCGCTGTACGTGACAAATATAGTCGGGATGCACAAGGTGCGCCCTTCGCCGACTTCGAGTATGAAAGCTGGAGAAGACGGATCCCAAGCAGTATAGCCCCGTGCTTCAAAAGTACTCCTCAAGCCACCTCCTGGAAATGATGATCCATCAGGCTCTTGCTGAGCAAGTGCACTGCCTGGAAATTCTTCAATAGCTTTTCCAGTGCCGAGATCAAGGTTAAAGAATGAATCATGCTTTTCAGCAGTCTTCCCTGTCAAAGGCTGAAACCAGTGTGCGTAGTGAGTCGCACCTTTTTCCATTGCCCAAACTTTCATTGCATCAGCAATATCTTGGGCGAGGGATTTATCGAGTTTTTGTCCGTTTTGGATTGTTGCTTTGACTTTGAGGTACACATCTTCTTTGAGATATGCTTTCATAGCGTCATCGCCAAAAACATGTGAGCCATAATACGAGCTAATTTTTTCATTAGGCTCTAGATAGTCAGCTCCTTGATCGAGGCGATTTTGAATCGTGTCGATGGCTGCAAATCGAGTCATGCTCATGGTAGAGATTTAGGTGGTGAAATGAAAGCGCAAAAGTACAACGAAGCCGATAGCTCACCGTATCGTTAAGCTAGAAGTATTGCACAGCAATTGTTAAGTTGGAAACGGGGCCATCCGCTCCTCGCAGGCTCGTCGCGGTCGCTATGCTTCGTGGCTCGCTGCCCGCTCGGCTGCCTACGGCATCTGCTCCTACGTCGCACCACTTCGCAGCGCTTGTCCGAGCGGTTTTATTCAGCTTGGTCGGCATTCATTTTCTGCGATGATTGTTCTTCATATCGCTTCAAAAAATAATATATCTCAATCTGAGATCGTATAGCCATTGTAGAGCTGCCACCGAAATACAAGTTTTCGTTTTTGCCACCTAATATTCGAGCCTTGACATTGTCAGCCAATTGGATGTTTAAAATTGACTTTACGATATTTCTGATTTCTGGATCATACAACGGAAATGCAGTTTCTATTCTAAAACTTAAATTTCGGCGCATCCAATCAGCAGAACTGAGATAAATCAATTCTTCGCCTTGATTACGATACATGATGACACGGGCATGCTCCAAAAATCGATCGACTATACTGACAGCATGGATATTTTCGGATAAGTTTGTTTTACCGGGCTGCATACAGCAAATACCCCTGATGATACAATTTATTTTTACTCCAGCCTGCGAGGCAGCATAGAGTTTTTCGATCATTCTAGGGTCTTCAAGGCTATTCATTTTTAAGGTTATTTTTGCCTTTTTACCTGACTTTGCTGCTTTAATTTCTTTATCAATTAATTTCGTAAATGTTCTACGTAAATTAAATTGTCCAACAAGTAAATGCTCAAATTTTACTTTCGGAACTTTTACAGTTTCAAGGAATAAAAAGATACGAGCAGCTTCATTGGTTAGTCGAGTGTCTTTTGTAAATAATCCAAAGTCACAATAAATACTCGCAGTTCCTTCATGAAAATTACCAGTCGAGAAATATCCATAATGTTCCAAGCCAGTAGATTCGAGGCGTGTGACGACAGCAAGTTTAGAATGCACTTTTAATCCAGGAAAACTATACAAAACGTTGACTCCAGCTTGCTCGAGTTTTTCAGCCCAGATTAAATTCGTCTCTTCATCAAATCGAGCTTTTACTTCAACAAATACAGTGACCTGTTTTCCTATTTTAGCAGCATCACGCAATGCATTCATAATGCGTGATTTCTTTGCTACTCGATATTGAATCACTTTAATGTGTGTGACAGCAGGATCTTTTGCAGCTTCCTCAAAAAATCGAACAACATAATCGTAACTGTGATACGGGTAATAGAGCAAAGCATCGCGTTCCTTAATACAATCAAAAATTGATTCATGTGTTTCGAGCGCAGCACATTGTAGGGCTTCCATCTCTGGATTTTTCAAATGCTTAAGGCCGAAGTCAGGAAACTTGAAGAAATCACTATTATTATGATAACGGCCCTCACGCAGCATATCTCCCTCATCAAATCCGTACATCTGCTGCAAGAAATCAATAAGTTTTGATGGCATTTCGCGATCATAAATAAATCGAGTAGCAGGGCCAACATTTCGTTTTGTAAGACTTTTCCGAATTTTCGAAATTAAGTCTCCATCATATTCATCATCAATGTACAGTTCTGCATCACGAGTCAGCTTTATAGAGTACGAATCAATAATATCGTAACCTGGGAATAGTAAATGCACATTATTTCTGACAAGATCATCAAGCATGATGATATAATTGCCTTGATCTTCTGAAGGCAGCTCCACAAAACGCGGCAAATGCTCCGAAGGAATATTAACAATTGCAAAAACTGTCTTGCGACTTTCCTTATCTTTTAATTGAAGCGTGAGATAAAGTGCACCATTATTTAAAAAGATTTGAATTTTACCAGGAAGTAATAATACTGGCTGCACATAGGGCAGCATATTGTCAGTAAAATATTGCTCGACAAATTCTTGCTGCTCATCATTTAAATCTTGCCGACGTGTGAGATAAATATCATGTTGCCGTAGTTCAGGAATTATTTCTTCAAAAAATATGCGACTAAACTCATCTTGCTGGCTATTGACTTCTTTCATGATTTGCCGCAAGACATTCTTAGGCGGGAAATCTAAAATGCGCTTCGTTTTTTTTCCTGCTCGTAATAAATTACGATGATGCGCAACGCGCACTCTAAAAAATTCATCGAGATTATTCGAATAAATTGCCAGAAATTTCAATCGCTCCAATAATGGAACTGTCGGATCCTTTGCTTCCTGTAAGACACGATAATTAAATGACAGCCACGTTAAGTCGCGAGCGCGCAGCGGCACATCTTGAGCAGATAAATCTGGTTGAGCATCGAGTGATTTTGGCGTATCTTTTATCATCTATTGATATTTTTTTGGAAATAGAAAATCTATAAACTTCGCATTTTTATCAGAAGCCTCATCCCAAAAATCGACGTTAAATTCAATAACACAGACACCACAAGTTGGCACATTTTGAATCAAGCCGCCAAAATAATTTGCGATATACGTGAAAGCAGGATTGTGCCCAAAAAGTAAGACTGTTTCAGCCGTTTTGTCAAGACCTTGAATGATATACAAGAGCGTTTGCGGACTTGCCTCATAAATCCGCGGCTCAAAATTCAAATCTGCTTCATCTATTCCGAGTGTAGTCGCAAAATATCGAGCAGTTGTTTGAGCACGATTCGCCGGGCTCGTGACGATTGTCGCTTTTTTGCCTTTTAAGTGTTCAGCTACTTTGGCAGCCATAAACGGTGCATCACGCAAGCCACGTTTGTTGAGAGGTCTATCAAAGTCGGATAAACTATGATCTGTCCAGCTGCTTTTGGCGTGTCTGATGAGGTAAAGTGTCTTCATTTGTTATGGCTCAGAGGCACAAGCTACTTCATTCTATAATTTTTGTTCAAATCATAGACATTAAATGTGAGATTGCTATACATTTGCAGCGGGCGAGGGACATTCGATTTGCTCCTGCTGAATTCCCCCAGGTGCGAAAGCAAGCAAGGGTAGGCGGTTGTAGCGATGCGGTTATGTTTCCTTGCCTTTTTTATTTCTGCAAGAAGACATTCCTCACTATGAAATTCTTTGTCGATACAGCCAATCTTGACCAAATCCGCGAAGCACACGACCTCGGCATCCTTGATGGCGTCACAACCAATCCGTCCTTGATGGCAAAAGAAGGCATCACTGGCGAAGCCAATATCCGCAAGCATTACGCAGATATTTGCGAGATCGTCAGCGGCGATGTCAGCGCAGAAGTTATCTCTACAGATTTTGAAGGCATCATCCGCGAAGGACAAGAACTCGCCAAAATTGCTCCCAATATCGTCGTCAAAGTGCCGATGATCAAAGATGGTATTAAAGCGATTCGTTGGTTTTCTGACAATGGAATCAAGACCAATTGTACACTTGTGTTCAGCGCAGGTCAAGCAATTTTAGCCGCCAAAGCAGGCGCGACATATTTGAGTCCGTTCCTCGGACGTATTGATGATATCAGCTGGGATGGAACAGAATTGATCGCTCAGATCGTCGAGATCTACGCTAATTATGGCTTTGCGACAGAGATTCTAGCAGCCAGCATCCGCAATCCACTCCACATCGTCAATTGTGCAGAGCTCGGAGCAGATGTCATCACGGCTCCACTCAAGAGCATTATGGCATTACTCAACCATCCATTGACAGACATCGGTTTAGAAAAATTCCTTGCTGATTACGCCAAAGGAAACGCATAATTCAATCATAATTATGGGCCATCAGCAGCCTCGATTCTCATTTGCGAATCGAGGCTGCTGTCGCTATCCCGAATTCTTAGGAGGAGCTCCGTGGCTCGCTGTTCGCTCGGCTGCTTCGGCTTTGCCTCGCATCTGGCTGCGCCACCACTTCGCAGCGCTTGTCCA
>JAHDHF010000183.1 GCA_020631455.1 Saprospiraceae bacterium | reverse complement strand
GTTTTAGTTAAACACAAAAGGGATTGATGCCGCAAAGGTAGATGCTTTTTGCACCTTTGCGGTCTGTTTTTACCAACACCGTATCTATGTACCCTGTCGTCACGCTCAAACGTAAAAAAGCTGCTATACTCGCCCGCAGACATCCTTGGATCTTTAGTGGAGCACTACATGAGCCTCGCGATCTCAACGACGGTGATATTGTGTCAGTAGCAGACGAACAAGGCACAATCAAAGCGACTGGGCATTTTCATCAAGGAAGTATTATGGTGCGTGTCCTTTCGTTTGAAGAGATATCTATTGATTCAGTTTTTTTTCAAGCAGCATTTGAACAAGCACTCGCTGCTCGCAGGCTTGTCAATATTCCAAGTATTGCGACTAACTCGTTTCGACTCATCCATGGCGAAGGCGATGGGCTGCCCGGTCTTGTGATTGATGTATATGACCGAGTTGCTGTCGTACAATGCCACTCAATCGGGATGCATAAGCAACTCGACCAAATCAATTTGGCATTGCAAGCTGCTTTGGGAGATATGATTACAGCGATTTACTCGAAGTCAAGCGGCTCATTGCCCAAACAATACGTAGTAGATAAGGAAGATGGCTTTATTTGGAATTCCGCCGAACAGCCGCTCGCCAAAGAATTTAATATCTCCTACTCGATTGATTTTATCAACGGCCAAAAGACGGGATTCTTCTTGGATCAACGTGACAATCGCGCATTGCTTCGATCGCTTGCTGATAAAAAAACAGTCCTCAACCTCTTTAGCTACAGTGGGGGCTTCAGTATTGCTGCCCTACTCGGCGGAGCAACAGCAGCAATCTCAATAGATGCAAGCAAAGGCGCGATCGAACTTGCGAATAACAATGCGGAACTCAACGGCGTTGCAGATCGTCATCAAGGAATTGCTTCTGATGTCAATGCTTATCTCAACGAGCTCGAAGATCAATTTGATATCGTCATTTGTGATCCGCCCGCTTATGCAAAAAATCTCAAGGCGCGACATCGAGCAGTACAAGGCTACAAACGACTTAACATCAAAGCAATCAAAGCCGTCAAAGCTGGAGGAATGCTGATGACTTTTTCATGTTCGCAAGTTGTCGGGAGGCAGCTATTCGAAGACACGATTGTAGCAGCCGTACTTGAGTCTGGTCGACAAGCTCGGATTACACACCGCTTGAATCAACCAGCCGATCATCCGACTTCTGCAACACATCCAGAAGGCAGTTATCTTAAAGGACTTGCACTCATCATCAACTAAGCAGCATCAATACAACGGCGAGTGCCATTCCGCTCAGTATTGATGTAAGCCGACCAAAATCAATATGATGATGACTTCCTTCTTGCTCAAAAATAATCGTCGTACTGATGTGCAAGAACGAACCGATGACGAGTGCCATTATTTCACTTTGAATATTGGCAAGACCAAAAGCGTCTTGATTCATGCCAATCAGAGCACCAATCGGACTCATCAATACAAACACAATCAATAAAACAATTGATAGCATTTTCTTGAAGCCACTTTGCTGCATCAAAAATGCAAGTACAACTGCAGCTGGCACTTTGTGTAGGAGCACGCCTAGCCAGTACATCAATTTGCCATGCGAATGGTTGTGCCCTGCATGAGAATGTCCATGATGATGGCCTTCTGTCATCATATCCATGTCGAGCCCGAGCGGTATTCCTTCGAGCAGGGAATGAACCGAGAGTCCGATTAATACAGGCAAAGCAACTTTAAGCGATGCTGAAGGTAGCTTGTGAACATGTCCATGCTCGATGCCCCGAGTAAACGAATCCAACACAATTTGAAGAACAAAGCCTCCGAGTATCCAAAAACCAATTTGAAATCCTTTCGTCGTGTGTGCAAATACTTCAGGCAGCAAATGAATGCAAGCAATCGCTAATAAATACGCTCCACAAAATCCAAGTACGAGCTTAAGCGCTCGCTGCGACAAAGACGTCATCCGCAAGGCAAGTAATCCTGCGATCAGCGGCAAAACGGTCAATAAAATAAGTTGATACGTCATTCGTCAATATCTGGAAGCCAAGAGCGCAAAAGTAACCAAATGCAAACGGCAATACTTGATCCGAGGAATGCTCCACCCAAAATATCAAAAGGATAATGCACGCCCACGAAAATCTGCGCAAAGCAAATACTTGCAGCCCACAAAATAAAACTTGTGGCAAGCCATTTTCTCCGTCGCGCTACTGCCAAACATAGAAATACACTCAGCGCAAAATGGTTCGCTGCATGAGAACTTGTAAAACTGTATCCGCTGCCACAGCTGACTCTTGTTTCCATGTCTGGCTTCATCTCAGGATCATTGCAAGGTCGCAGACGCTCGACAGTTGGTTTGATGACTTTGCTGCTCAACATGTCTGCTGCACCAGTTGTCAAAATTGCTCCAAGTATTACGATCAAGCCAAGCTTGCGATAACGCCAGATCAACCAAGCAGCCAATCCGATATAAACTGGAATCCACGTTTCCTTCTCCCGTAGATGCGGCACTATAGTATCGAGCGCATCCGAATCAATCGAATTGATCCATTCAAAAACCTGCTGGTCGATATGAAGCAGCCAATCCATGGTTTAAATTGCTTCAGCAATAATTAAAGTGCGCGTACTGTTTTCAGTATTCCAAGGCTCAAGATCATACGAACCAAACACATCAATTGGTTTGAGATCAGCTTCGAGAAGTAAATCTTCGAGCGTCTTACGATCAAACGCTCGCACGCGTTCTTGAGTTGTAAATTCGACTTCAGCAGCTTTTACTTCAATTGTTTTGAGTAGAAACCCATTTTCTTCTGCACGAGTGATTGTAAACGTCGTTTCTCCACGCTTGACGATCTCGTGCTCAACTCGACTCCTTCGTGCGTGGTCGAGATTCAAAAAATCCAGCACGTACAAGCCGCCTTTTTTGAGCGCTTGGCGCACATTACGCAAGATGCGACGATCATCATCAATATTATCAAAATAGCCGAATGCCGTAAAAAATGTCCCGACGAGATCAAACTCGCTCTCACCAAACGGATCGCGCATATCATGTTGCTGAAATCGCAATCGCTCATGCGCAAATTCCGAAGCAAACTCAATACTTGCTTGGCTCAAATCCAATCCCGTGACATCAAAACCTTTCTCAGCTAAGTAGCGCGCATGACGACCTTTCCCACAGCCCAAATCACAAATCCGAGCAGCTTTTGGCAGCTCCAAATGCGCTACAAGTCGATCTAAAAATCGCTGCGCCTCCGCATCATCTCGATACTGATACAATTGATGATAATACGGCGTATCAAACCACTGCTCAAACCATTGCGACATCACACAAAGATGAGTATTCTTTCGTATTGCTATTGAATAAAAAGAATGGGCCATCCCCTCGCCTACGGCTCGCGGTCGCTATGTTTCGCAGCTCACTATTCGTTCGGCCTCAGTCCGCTGCTCGCGCAGCGTCTGAGTCTGCCGCAAGCGGCACTGCTGCACAGCGCTTGTCCACCTCAATAATGAGAAAGACATGATTAAAGAGCGCAAAACTTGGCAATATCTTTATACAGTATGGTTATGCGTACTTTTTCGGGCGCATATCATGGATATTCGATGGTTATGCGAATTTCGCTTTTGCTACTGATTTAATGGGTTATGCGAACATCTATAGGTCAGTTATGCGAAATTTCGCATATTTGAATCGTTGTGCTCCATCAAGAAAAACGAAATCCGAAAATAAATTAAGCTCCCTCAATC
>JAHDHF010000034.1 GCA_020631455.1 Saprospiraceae bacterium | reverse complement strand
TCGCAGCACCGCGCTGATCCAGGGTTTCGCTATTCGCTCATCACTTCGTGAGCGCATCATTGTCATTCTGCGCCCCTTCCCATCGCTTGTCCACTACAGCATGAAGCGACTTCAGATCTGCTGTGTAAAAGAGACAGCCTGGCTGAGGGATGGTAGGTGTTGTTTGAACTCCGAGTGACTGAAAGGAACTCGGAGAGAGTGCCGAACAGCCCGACCTGAATGGAGTGAAACGACATAAAGGGCAGCCCCAATTTATTTGAATTTAATTAAAGCTTGTATTTTTCTTTTAATACTTGTGGTAGATCGTCAATTGTATCTACATCTGACAATTCGTCAAGTAAATGAATGGTTAAGTTTAGATTTTTTGCGCGTTGAATTGTTTGGGCAAAGACTTGATCTGTACTCCACGGAATATCATCGCTGAATAACTTAGGATAATATTTTGTCATTCCAATTAAATAATAGCCACCGTCTTTTGCAGGTCCGATGACGAGATCATTTTTTTGCAAAGCTTGTGCTGCTTCTCTGATATGTTTAGATTGTAATTGATAGCAATCGCTACCAATTATAATACAGCTTTTCGAAAATTTATGAATTCCACTTTTAATAGCAAATGACATTCGTTCGCCAAGTGTTTCTCCTCTTTGTTTTACAATAGTAAATTTATCAAGCCAGCCGTCTATCGAAGTCGGCAATTCAGTATAAGCAATGACTGTGTTATAATTTAATTCTGCTAAAACAGATTGCGTATGTGCAATAAGCTCCTTGTAAATAGATAACGCGGCTTGATCTCCTATTGAAGCTGCAAGTCGCGTTTTCGCTGTACCTAAAATGGGTGATTTTAATAACACCCAAATTGTACCATTATATATTGTCGTATTCAATGATTATCGTATGCTCGTAATCATAGCTTCATATTTACGCTCTTCGATCATTGGTACGATTTCTTGTTCGAGATAGCTCCGATACGTATTAGGATACACACCAAGCTGCACTTTAAATAAGCCATTCTTGCGAGTTATGTAAACGGTATTTCCGAGGCCTTCAAAAATACGCATATTAACTTTTTTAAATGCACCAATTTGGACAGTTAGATTAACTGCTTGCCCTTCTTCGGAATTGAGAGTAAACTCATCTTGCTCTAAAAATGCTCGTGTATAGCCACGCTTTTTAGCTTGCTTTAATGCATACTCTGCAGTTTCAATATCGAGGTAGCGTCCAAGAAAAACTCGAGTCACGCCTTGGGGTGCATCTACTCGATCAGAATCTATTGATTCGAAATGTAGCAGCCCAAGATCAACGAGATTATTAAATTTAGATTGATCGACATCTTTTGAATAGGCTCCAAGCTGAATTTGATAAATAGTTGCTTGATTATCTTGAGCGAAACTTGCTACCGAAAAGAGCAAACAACAAACAAATGATAAAATGTAGGTTTTCATAGTTGCAATGTAGTGTAGAAAAATGAATTATGTGCTTAATTGTAAATCTCGTGCCAAACGCTGAATGGTATCATCTGGTTTTTGCCAAAGATCAAATGAATACACCTCAATATATCTATACCCGAGTGACTCGATAAATGCGCGACGTTTTTGAGCCCATCCGAAATGAGGCGTTGCCCAGTGACGAGTTGCTGAATCCAACTGAACAACAATCTCTTGTTGTGATTGAGGTGTCTTGACTAGTAAATCAAATGTTAAATCTTGATACTCGACATTGATCTGTATTTCTGAGCCTTGTTCAAGAAATGGCAACAATGCTTGTTTTAAAGCTATTGCTAATTGCGACCCAGCTGTATCCTGTCTTAGGCTTTGATGCCGACTTAATAATGCTTGAGCGACAACTTTTTCATTCTTGGCTACAGCCGAATAATACGCTAAACATGTAGCTAGAATTCGCTTGAATGTATCTGGGCTTTTCGTGTGCTGCGCAATCCAATGATCGGAAAAACTATGTGCTATATATACTCGATCAGATGTGCGTTGGAGTGCATGTGCAATAGTATCTTTTTGGATAAAACATCTTGAATTATCTAAAAGCTCATCATTGCTTACGCAGGTAACAAGTAACACATGAAAGCGCTCTGATGGCACATCATTCAAACTGAATACTTGCAAACCACTTTGTTCTAATTCAATTAACTTTTGTTGAAATACAGCATTACTTTGAGCTGCTTCGCGAAGTTTCTGTATAATAAAATTTCGCTGCATCTCTGTAAAACAACATATTCCGACTTTAGGCATTTGACCAGTAGAATAGATGCGCCCTTCTTGTTCATGTTGATTAAAAAGCCACTTTATTATCTGCCTAGCTTCATCTTCATGCACTCCATAATCTAATGGTGCACTATTCATTTTCTCAACATAGACATTTGTACTTTGAATACGCCTCATACTAGGCGATAATAAAGTTGGGATCGTTGTCATCGCATGAGCAAAAGGTGTAATCACTTTTGGAGATTGAATAACATGCGAAAATTCGAGAAACCGATCTGTAACTCTTGATTGAGTTAAAAAATGCGCTAAGGAATTGTGATTATTCTCAGCAGCTAGTGGATCACTCAAATAAATAATACGCTGACTTTCATTCACTAATTGAGAAAATCTTGATTGATCAATCTCGTGTACATCATCAATTAAAATAATATCATATTGAATATCACGAGTACACTGATCAACGTATTCGCTGCTTGACAATGTAATCGGAAATGCAGATTGAATGATCTGATGATGATTCACCAGCCAATCAAAGAATGATTGCTGCTTGTCAGACACTTTAGACAAAGCTTTTAATTCGGATTTGCTCTGTTCAACTTGTTTATACCATATTGTTTGAACTTGATTTTGTATTAATCCTTGAATCGAAATTTCAAGTTGTGCTGCTTTTGAATGATGTGATTGATTAACTTGTAATTGAGAATCGACCTTTTCTGATAATAATGAATCAAAGTACCAGCTCTCAAACGCATGAACCCAAGATGTAGGTTTCGCTTGCACCAGACCAGAAATAATTTCCTGTGCTTGAGTATTCAATGTTAGCCAAATAGATTGCCAAGGAAAGAAGCGATCAAAATCACGCATCTGAAATAGCAGCTCATTTAATTTATCTTCTATCTTTTTGCAATGTTGTATGCAATCAGTAATAGTTCTTGCAGAACTCAAAACAGATGATGCAAGTAGCTGCCCTTCTTCGAGATCCTGAAAACGGTCTTGAAATCCTGAATAAAAGACTTGTGCGTCAGATTCAAATTGCGGAACAAGTGAACTACACGTCGTCGAACTCAACTGAGATACTTCTTCATCAATGACTTTTGAAAACTGTTTATTGCTATGCTCAAGTTTGCTTTTGTAGGATTCTAAAAATACTTGTATCTCATCTACAGAATTAAGATTGAGTTCTTCATTTTGTACTCGGAAAAATGCTTGGTTGTGCTGCTTAAAAAAAGTTTGAACTTGATTGAGGAAAGCCGTACGCACTTGTCGTCCAACTTTTCGCTTTTTTGAAAAAGGACGAATTATAGATTGAATGGTATTTCCGACTCCGTCATTTCTTAAAAAGTCTTGATCAAATTGTTTTGAGAATAGTGAAGCATCTGTTTGCAAATTGGAAAGGTCAGTTGCTTGGCGCTCATAAAATGTTGTCTGTACATCTTTCAAGCGCTGCTCATATCGTTCGAGTACTGTTGAGCCACGTTGGCGAAGCAAATGAAGTTCTGATAAATGATGTTGAATGCTTGACTCAATAGTTGATTTGAGTGTATTCGCATCAACATTAGAATATTCAAAGAAGCGATTATGTAATCCACGCAATGGATGATGGACAGTACCTATAGTTTGATATGGATCATGTGAGATTTGTATCGCCTTTGATAAATACTGAAACTCTTCAGGGCTATATTCAAGAGAAATATGACCAATATGTCCAGACAAAGTTTGTCTCCCTTCATGAATATGTGAAAATAAAAAGCGACCAGTCACATCAGTCAATCGCTCTTCACCAAAAAAACGTGTTCGTAAAATTTGATGTGATTTTACAAGACTTGATTGATTGTTTGAATATTGCTCAACAAAACGGTCAAAAACATGCGGCGGGCGTTGCTCACGATTTGCCCTTGTGCGTTTGATTATGTCTGGCCGAATTAATAAAGCATCTTGTACTCGATCGCGCATTTGATCACTACCATCTATGGTCATGATTAATTCACTTAATCCTGAATCAGATAATTCTTTCTGAAATGCTGAGAGTCCTCGCTTTTGAGGATGGATGTACAGAACTCGTTTTTTATTAAGTAATGCTTGAATTGCAATACTTGCTGCAACACGTGTCTTACCTGTTCCAGAGATGCCGCGTACATGAAATGATGTTCGATCAAAAGCTTCTTGAACACAACGTAATTGAGTTGGATCGAGATCAAGCACCGGAAGTACGTGATCACTTTTTCGAAAGACAGATTGCAAGGAATTATTACGCTGCAGGTGTAGCCAAGCAGCTTGTTCTTTTTCTAAATACGGCTCAACAAAACGAAGTACTCCAGCAAGTGAAAGAGATCGATCCTCTTCTTTCTGATATGCAGAAAATCCAATGCTTGTACCCAAATCATCAAGACCTAGTTGGTTAGCAATTGAATTAAGAATACGTAAAAGCTCATTTGCATCGACTTTCTTATCTCTCAGTACAACTACAACTTCTGTATCTAATCGACAATTATAATTCGCAGCCAAAAATGAAAGTAAAGCTTCGTTTAATTCACAAGCAGCTTGCTCAATTTTGATGCGGTATTGTTGATCCGATACAGAATATTTGATTTGAGTATTAAATAAAGCTACAGGAGCACAAATAGCATCGTGATCATTTGTAGATGGTAAAGTCACAAGCGGAAATCCAAAGACCAATTGCTGACCTCTACCGAGAATATGCTCACGCTCAGATGTGATATCGAGATGCTGCAATACTTCGAGCGAATCAAGTTGCGCCAAAAACTCAACCTTACCCCTATTTAATAAAGACCGAAGCAATTCTTCTCGATCTACATTTGCTTTTTCAAATACATAAAAAGCATCAAAGACAGTCTGTTCATCGGGCAACATGTGCAGCCGCTCGCGCACAGCTTTAGAATGAACAATTTGAGGAGTTTGATCTTCTACTTCTATCTGCTCGCCGGCCTCAAGATTCAACTCAGACATATGATGATCGATTAAAATTTTGAATCACAAACTACATGCTTTCTTTCGATTGTTCAACGTGATCTACATTCGCAGTATGCAAGAATCCCAAAACACTGAATCATTTATCAAAAAACCTACGTTTTGGCTTACAATTCTTGTTTTTGCAGCCTTCAACATACTTGCTTACAACAGCTCATTTACACTCTGGGACGAAGACGAATCTGCTTACGCTGGCATTGCACTTACGATGAGCAAAACAGGCGACTACCTTAATCAAGATTTCCTCTTCAGTGAGATTCACAAGAAGCCACCACTACATTTTTGGCTCATGGTGACCACCTACAAACTCTTTGGCATCAATGAATGGAGTGTGCGTTTTTGGTCATCGATTGGCACGCTTGGTAGTTTATTGCTATTGTGTTTTTACCTGCCAAAACGAATTCCTAAAGAAGTTGGATTTCTAGCAGCAGCAATATTGTCGTCCAATTTTCTTGTCATTGCTCTAGGCAAAGTCGGCGTTATAGATGGTCTCTTATTATTTTTTGAGCTCGCTGCCTTGCTCGCACTTTGGAAAATCATTCAAGACGAATCCAAAAAACACGCAATTGTCTTTTGGGCTGCTATCAGTTTAGGCATTTTACTCAAAGGTCCACCTATTGCATTATTGACAGGCCTCGTCTGCTTGATAATTCTAGTTGCGCATCCCAATCGCTCGCGTATTTGGAGATTAATGCCTTGGTTTGGTTTGCCGATCGCCTTGACGCCATTATGTATTTGGGGATATTTCTCTTGGCAGCAAGATGGTGGCGAGCTTGTTCGCCAGTTAATTGATTGGTACATTTTACAACGCATCGGTCTCGGTAGCTCTGACGAAGTGCAACAAACTTGGTCGCAGCCATTCGGATTTCATCTCGCGATTTTGATGATTGCCTGTATGCCGTGGTGGGGATTTTTAGGCACGACAATTAAGCAGAGTATTTTATCTATAAAAAAGAAATCTCCAAATGCCATATTCTTTATTGCTTGGTTGATCGCCGCTTGGTTATTTTATGAATTCTTTTCAAGCAAATTACCTGCTTATACAATAGCCGCTCATCCAGCACTTGCAATTGCTATTTCATATTCAGTATTTAAATGGTACAAGCGCGAAAGTGATGATGATATTCTTGTTACTGTTGGTACTATTCTAAAAGCACTATTTGCGTTTTTCTTTGCGACTTCCTTTATTTTGACAGGTTCGCTAGCAGCAGAAGAAGCAGGCATGAGTGCAGCCGTCACTGCTTCAATGCCATATTGGATTATGGCATTTGCTGGAGCTGTTGCAGTGTTTGCGGATAAACGTGGCGCTACAATTTGGATTTATAGTTTGTTAGGTCCAGTATTAATTGCCCTTCTACTGTTGGCAGTTGTTAATCCAATTATTCAACCAAGCCGCGAATTACCGAAAGAAATAGCTGATACAATTGCTACCGAATATCCTGATAAATCAATTGTACTCGGTTTAGCTGGGCCAACGGCTTTACCATCTATTCCCTTTTATCTCAAAAAAAATGGAATGGAAAACATCATTCGAGAAAGCAACAAAAACACACTCATCGAATTGTACGAAGCAAAAACAAATACAATTCTAGTCTTAGACGAAAAGCATTTTTCTGCTCTTCAAGCATCGTCCGTTCTTGATAGTCTTGCTCTAACGAAAATAGATACAATCTCTGGTGTTTCTCTCGACAGGCTTCAGAGAAATAATATGTACATCATCGATCCTCGTCGATAGATGTATTTGGGGCTGCCCTACTCGTTACACTCGTAGGTCGGGCTATGCGCAGTACGGTAGCCTAGCTTTTTTGCTTTTTAAAATCTTTTGTCACTCCGCACCCAGTTGCGGAGTCTCTTTTCTAAGTTTTATAAATAGATGCCGCGACAGAGTGCGGCATGACAAATCAAACAGCAAAAAAATCCGCTACGCTCATTTCATTCGCTCGCGCTGCTCCTATCCCTCAGCCAAAAACTCTATTCTTATATATTTTTTTATTCACTTAAATTAAACTCTACAATATCAGCACTTGAAACAGTTAATACGTCTAGTGATTCTCCTGTTTCACTCATAAATTCAACTTCAAAAGTATCAGCATCATATATCATTAGAATTGTTCCTATCGAATCCTCCACAACGAGATCACTTAAAGCCCTTCTTGCTTTAACAACACTATATAGATTGAGCGGAATCATTTGCGTATTTTAATGATAAACAAAAATGATCAACATTTATTTTCTAATCTCCCTGCAATAAAGCCAGTCGTCCAAGCAGCTTGAAAATTGTAGCCACCAGTGATGCCGTCAATATCAAGGACTTCTCCTGCAAAAAATAGGTTTGGGCAGCTTTTACTCTCAAGTGTTTTAGGATTGATTGAATCGAGGCTTACTCCACCACAAGTGACGAATTCTTCTTTAAAGGCTGTTTTTCCATGCACTTGATATTCGTCACGTGTTAATACTGCTACGAGTTTATTGAATGATTTCTTAGGCAGCTCATTCCAGCGAGTCTCTGTTTTGATTTCTGCTTTTTGCAATAGAAAATCCCAGAAGCGATTCGTGAATGAAAAAGGTCGAACGCTATTCATTTGTTTTCTAGAATGTTGCTCTTTTAATTCAACAAGTAGCTGCCTTACGAGATCATGATTATGTATTCCAGTCCAATTGATTTGTAAAACATACTTGTATTCTCGATCAGCAAGTTCGCGCGCGCCAAATGCAGATAATTTTAAAATAGCTGGGCCGCTCATTCCCCAATGCGTTATTAAAATTGGTCCTTGTGATTCGAGTTTTGTGCCTTGCACTCTTGCGATTGCCTCAGGTACGGACACGCCCATAAGTTCGCGTATTGGATCACTTGGGATATTCGCAGTAAATAATGATGGCACCGGATCAACGATCGCATGTCCGAGCTGCTCAAGCCATTCTAAATTTGATCGCTTGGGTGACCCGCCAGTCGCAATAATGACAAAATCAAAATTTTGAGGAATATTCTGATCAGCAGCATATTGAAGTTTCCAAAAATTGTCGTGCCGATTTAAAGAAACCACATTGACTTTTGTGCAGATTTTGATGCGCAGTTTTTTGGCTTCTTGCATCAAGCAATCAATGATCGTCTGCGACGAATCAGTCACAGGAAATACGCGATTATCTGATTCTGTTTTTAATTGAACGCCTCTAGACTCAAACCACTCGCGTGTATCAGCAGCTTGAAATGTTGCAAAGAGTTTTTTGAGCAGCTTGGCTCCGCGTGGATAGCCGCGGCTTAACTCAGCAATTGAGCTTGTACCATTGGTGACATTGCAGCGACCGCCTCCAGAGACTTTGACTTTCGATAAGAGCTTCGATGTTTTTTCTAATAAAAAAACATCTGCGGCTGGATAATTTGTTTTTGCTTGAATGGCTGCAAAAAATCCTGCTGCTCCACCTCCTATGACGGCTACTCGCATGCAAAGATGAAGATTTATTATTAAAAATTGAGGCTTCATAAATGAGTGGACAAGCGCTGCGAAGTAGTGCCGCAGGCAGACGCGAGTAAAACGAGCGGCCGAGCGAACAGCGAGCTACGGAGCATAGCGACCTGATGCGCGACATTGAATGAGCGCGAGGGATGGCCCATGAAAAAATAAAAAAAAAGCCCCGCCTAGACTAAGTCTAAGGCGAGGCACCCCCTAATTACAAACCAGAAAACTACGGCTTGAAGTATTTATTTATTTTAAAGCAATCTTCTACTGTTTGACTACTTTTTTAGTAAAGTTGCCTTCTTGATTAATGACTTCGAGAATGTAAAGTCCAGAAGGATAATCATTCATTTGGATCTGTAGTAATCCTGCTCGGTCTGATCGTTGTGCCGAATACATCTGGCGGCCACTCATATCAATGAGTCGAATTTGTGTACTTGTAGCATCATTAAATTCGTAGCTGTACGTTAGTATATCAGAAACAGGGCTTGGATACACATCGAGTGACACGAAAGAAGTAATCTGATCTACAGAAGTAGTGATCATAGGGCATGACAACATATTGTCTATTTGACCTCTCAGCTCGCCACCTGGATTCATGGCTGTATGGATATTTAGATAGGTTGCTCCTGAAAAAATCAAGTCAGCTCCTGTTTGATCGATTGGCTCATATACGAATCCACTATTATCGACGAGGATTGGGCCTAAATCGTATAATACGCCACCGTTCATGCCTCTTGCAGCATTGTGTATATGGGCGGCTGTAATCGGACCTGTAAGACGAGTGGATGTAAACATAATATGAGCTGTATTGGCATATCTGTCTGTCGATAAGATGCCGCCACCATATCCGTCAGTCATTGAAGCTGGTACTTCTTGCTCTCCACACACGTCAAATGTGTAACCATTGCGAGCGAGGCGATAGATTTGACCCCTAATTTCACCACTTGGATTGGCTGCTGTGTGGACATTGAGATATGAATCACCTGTAATCAACCGATCAATGACTCCTGATGTAAGAGAAGGTCCTGTGATCGTACCCATAATCCTATTGCCAACTACTGTAGGAGTAAGATCTACATCAACTCCTCCATTTGTACCAAATGCTCCATTGTGTATGTGTGCTCCAGTGATAGGACCTGTTAATCCATCTACAACGACATCGTACATAATTGATGTCATGTCTGCTGACATCCAAAAAGCTGCTACGCCTGTGCCCATTACTGCCACAGATGGTACTTCTTGAGCGCCTGTCAGGCGGGCATCAAAAACCATAGATGTCGCAACATCGAGTTGTCCTCTAATCTCACCATTTGGATTGGCTGACGTATGGATATTGATGTAGATATTTCCTGAAGTGAGATCAGAGAGATAGGCTGACGGATCAACTGTTACTTCTATGGAATTTCCTGAAAGCGAAGGTGTAAGGTCTTGTACAACTCCTCCATTTGCTCCCATAGCTCCGACATGCAAGTGTGCTCCTGTAATTGGACCACTGAGACCAGTAGCGACCACTCGAATCTCGAGCATGGATTGGTCTTTTGAGAGATTGAATATTCCTCGACCAAATGCTGTAGTTGTCACAGGAGGAACCTCTTGTAGACCATTTAAGTCTGCCAAATAAGTTGTAGCTGCTTCTGGTGTAATTTGTCCACGAATTTCACCATTAGGATTGGCAGCTGTGTGAACGTTTAGGTAATACTGACCATTCCAGAATTTATCAAGATCGAAAGTAGTGATCGATGTCAGTATTTTATTCTCCATGATAAATGGGGAAAGATCAGTGACAACTGGACCGTTTGCTCCTGCTGGTGCTTCGTGAATGTGTATACCTGTGATAGGTCCGCTTAAACCATCAACATTTATATTGATGTGTAAGGAATCTCTTGTAGCATTAAGTAGAAAACCTCCTACTCCTGTAGCTGATGTCGAGACTGCTGGTACTTCTTGCCCGCCCGTGAGTTTTGTGCTAAACAGAATGGTAGAGGTAAAGTCTATATCTGTTACCATTTGGGCTTGTGCTGATTGGTGTATACCAAGCATGCTCAGCGAAATACAAATAAGTATGAATAAAGATTTGAGTGTGTAGTTGAAAAACTTCATAGTGTGATAGATTATGACTGTTTATGAAAATGAATGATCACTTTTGATTCAATTCGTCATACATACGAAGCCAATTGAACTTTGGATTTCACTCTATTCGTTTTTTTCAAAAAAAAGTCACGTTTGAAATTCAAACGTGACTTACAACAGGGTTATATTCTTTTCGACCAGGCTTATGTTTCCCCAAACACGTACATTTCATCAAGTGTAGGTACTGGGCTGCCTCCTTTTTCTTCAAGGGTAATGGCAAATGCTTGGACACCTTGTGTCGGAAATTGATAATTAAATTCTACTACTTCGTTTAGTTCAGCTAAAACTCCCATATCAGTTGGGTTGCCATCGATAATAGCCCAAAGTTGATATTGTTTGTCGGGCTGCGGATCTGGCAAACTTTCTATTTTGAGTAACGATAATTGGTTGTCTGAACTCCAAAATACTTGACCTATTGCTTCAGGGCTTTTCGCTGTACCAGCGATGCTAGCGACTTGCGTGCCTGGATTTGAAAGAATCGAATTATACAGTTGTTCTTTATCCAATTGTTGTGTTATAACTTCTAGTTGATCTTCTTGAGATTTATTTTGCTGCTCAAGAAGTGCATATTCTTCTTGAAGAATGGTGTTCTCATTTGACGAATTGTAGTAAAAGAAACCTAGAATTGCTAGTAAAGTGAAAGCGAGGATAGTAATTGCAATTAGAACTCGACTTGAATTAGAGGTGCTGCTTGATGTTGCTTGAGTATTTGGCTTGTCTTGTACTATTGATTTTATACGATTGACTAAAGTTGGTTTGATATGAGCTGGTGGATTAAGGGCATCTTTTAAAGCGACCTGCTCAAGAGTCGATTGCAAAGAAAGAATCTCGCTTTTTATTTCTGGATAAATGTGGGATAGACATTCAACTGCTTGCCGATCTTGCTCAGAGATACTCCCAATAACATACGATTCAAGTATGCCGCTTTCTATGTATTTCTTTATATCCAAAACAAGAAGAGTTTAAAGATTTTACGAAGATTGATAATTGCTTTTCGCAAGCGAGTTTTGACAGTACCGAGCGGTATATCCAACTCATCAGCGACTTCTTGATGTGTATACCCTTTGTAATAATAGTACTCTATCATAAGCTGATGCTCGGGTGATAGTGAGCTAATGTGTTCACTAAGGCCAATCTGATCAGTTGATGTTTGCGTTTTGTGATTATCTGTATTATATACGTTTGATTGGGCTATTTGGATTTTTCGATCACGTGAATTGTTGCGTTGTCTCAGTCGATCAATGGATGCATTACGTGATATATTAAGCATCCACGTAAATGGAGTCCCTTTTTGTTTATCATACTGATGTACCTTTTTCCAAATTTTTATAAAGCAATCTTGAAGTATATCATCTGCCTCATCAGCGTCAGATAAAATACGATTGATAAGCCCATACAGCGCTGGCGAATATTCATCGTATAGCTGTGCGAAAGCAGCTTGATTTCCATTTTTCATCTGCTCGAATAGACGCTCTGCACTTTCGCTTGTCGGGGTCATAGTCATAAAAATACGATTAAATAATGAAAGCTTCCTGTGTAATTAAATTTCAATTTTTAAGATTTTGAAATTTTGATTTTGCTCGAAATACCTTTTTTCTATTTACTACTAAAAACATAAGTACGGACAAGCGCTGCGTAGTAGTGCCGTAGGCAGACGCGATGTGCAACGAGCGGCCGAGCGAACAGCGAGCTACGGAGCATAGCGACAGCAGCCCCATTTTTCTATTGAAAAATGGGGCTGCTGATGGCCCATAAAAATAAAACAACAATTAAGGATCAGGCACGATCGTCGACTCAACCGTACGAGCAATTCCAGTAAAAATACCCATGCCGCCTTCGATATTTGATTGTATCGTCGTCGGTACAACAAATGGATTGCCGTTGGCTTGGACGCTTATCTCTACGGAATTGAGATATTGATAATAGCTTTCTTCGATATTAAAAATAGTGGCGATAGCGGTGTCACCTGGCACCCAATAAAATGGCGTACCAAAGGCTGTGCTCTCGCCATTAATAACTGGATCATCAAATGCAACATCGTGCGTACTATCTGCTTTGATAGTTGGATGTGCGACGAGATATCGATAATAATTTACTTCGTTGCCTGGCTCTTGGAGATAGGTCAAAATAAATGCGGCTGTCTCGTCTGCATTAAATCGAGGGCGAATACTATCTATTACAATCGGCTGCTTAATCTGTGCGCGAGCCATCAAGCTGCGACCGAGTGCATCATCAATGTATAGATTAAAATCTTGATTGTAATTAGGTGGTACGACAGTCGTCGAAGTATAATTATAAATTTTGCCAAAAATAGGATCGAGAACAATGCCTTCGGTCAATGTGTCGCGTACGCCTTGATGCTCAATCACGACAGTCGCGCCGTCGACGAGTAAAGATGTTGGATCATCGAATTCGAAGGGGTCAAAAAAGCCGCTGCTTTGCGTCAATAATAATTGGTACGGTTGTCCGACTTCGAGATAGCACTCGACGGCTGGCTCAATCGGATAATCGGGTAAATTGAGATCGACTTCTTTTTCGAGATTACATGCTGAAGCTGCTAATCCGATAATCGCAAGAAGTAGGATATTGAATTTGAGACTTTTCATGTTTTAGAATTTAAAATTCCAAGTGATCGATGGAAGAATAGGAAATAAAGAAACTTGCTTGGCGACAACACTTGTCGGAATGCCATCTTCTTCTGCTACATCGTAATAAATAAAAAATGGATTGCGGCGATCATAGGTATTATATGCGCTAAATGTCAGATCGGAGCTACCCCATTTTGGGAAAAATTTATATACAACTCCGAGATCAAGTCGATGATACGCTGGCATGCGGTAATTATTGCGATCTGTAAATACTGGAACGACAAAATTTGCCTCGCCTCCTTGTACGTCTTGGACGCTAAACCTTCCAATAGACAATGAAATTGGATTGCCACTTGTATAAACCCAAGTACCTGTTACGGTCCATCGTTTACTAATTTCATACAGTGCTACGACACTAATATCATGTCTTGTATCAAATCGCGGTGAGTAACGCTCTCCTCCATTAACGTCTTGAAATTCGCGCCAGCTCCATGCAAGTGTATATCCAATCCAGCCAGTGACTTTTCCTTTTTTCTTCTCGACATACATTTCTGCGCCGTAACTGTAGCCGTCACCAAAAATGAATTCTTGATTTAAATTTTCATTGACAAAAAGCTGCGCGCCTTCTTTAAAGTCAACTTGATTATTCAACCATTTGTAATAGCCTTCTAGCGTAAAGAGATATTTATTTTTGAGATTGTATGTCAATCCGAGCGAGACTTGATCACTTGTCTGTGGCTTGACGATACTATCACTCGGATACCAAATATCTGTAGGCAGCGATGCGCCACTTGCTGCTACAAGATGCAAGTATTGACTCATGCGAGCATAGCTGGCTTTGAGTGCAAGGTCTTTATTCAAACTGTATCGCGCTGCGAGTCGGGGCTCTACATTTGCATAGAATTTATTGTCATTGGCAAACCCGCTTAAACGAACACCGCCATCAAGCTCGAATTTGTCACTGACTTCAAATTTGTCGCCGATATAAGCAGCCATCTGCCAGCCATCGAGATTCGTCCCTGCATCAAAACTAATCTCACCATCATCGCTGCCTGCTTTGAGCCTTCCGATATCAAAAGCATGATACGTCAAAGATGCTCCAAACTTAAGACTGTGATTGTCTTTAGGCTCGTAGTAATAATCACTTAATAATTGAAAATCTCGAATTCCTGACTGAAGATTGAAGCTAAAAATATCAACTGAATTATCAATCTCATACTTGTAATCACTAAAAGTAAATGTGGTATTACTAAACATTTTTTCATTAAAAATGTGATTCCAGCGAGCTGTAGCAGCTATGTTGCCCCACTTAAAAGAGAAATCAAAATCGTCACTTATAAATTTAAATACATCTCGACCGAAATATGAGCTTGCATAAACACGATCATTTGGTGTAATCTGATAATTGAATTTAGCATTAAGGTCATAGAAGAAATAATCTGGGATTGGATTAAAATTTTCTTTGCCTTCGTTGGCTTTATTGATAGCTCCAGTAATCAAATCTGCATAGGTTCGGCGACCAGAAATAATAAATGAGCCTTTATCTTTAACGATTGGACCTTCGAGCGTTAAGCGTGAGGCAATTAACCCTAATCCACCTGAACCGCTGAATTTTTGATTATTGCCATCATTTAATCGTACATCCAAAACTGATGATAAGCGGCCACCATATTGAGCAGGAAATCCAGCTTTGTATAAATTGACACTTTTGACAGCATCACTATTAAACGTGCTAAAAAAACCGAATAAATGCGATGCATTGTAAATAGTAGCTTCGTCAAGGAGAACGAGATTTTGATCAGTTCCTCCTCCACGTACACTAATGCCAGATGTTCCTTCGCCGCCGCTTTTGACCCCAGGTTTGAGTTGAAGTGTTTTAATAATATCGACTTCGCCAAATAAAGCAGGAAGGAGCTTTGCCTCTTTCATAGAGACATTTTCCATTCCCATCTGAGTTGTTTTGACTTGTTCTTGGTAGCTATCGCCCTCTACAACTATTTCTTGTAGTTCTTCGGCTGCTGCACCTATTTTGATATTAAATGTTTCATTTTTATCGAGCGTCACTTTTTTAATAATATTTTCATACCCGATATATGAATAGACGAGCTCGACTTCTCCTGCTGGAAGTGACAATGAATAGAAACCGTATTCATTCGTTGCCGTTCCTTTGCCTGAATTCCGCTCGTAGACTGTAGCACCGATGATTGTTTCACCATTTTCTGCATCAGTAATTGTCCCACTAATACTGACATTTTGAGCAAGCAGCTGTGCAAAACCAAATAGCAAGCAGAAAACCGTACACAAGTTTTGTTTATTCATATTGTCTCAAACAAATTTGATGCACAAATGTGCGATGAAAATTGATGTTTTTTAAAGAATCATCGACAGTCGATAACGTCGAATCTACATTGCGGTAATTTGTCAAAAATCATGCAGAGAATTTGTAATCAAGTGAGATCTGTCTAGTGTATAAAAAAATAAACCCCAGTAAAAAATACTGAGGTTTACTAAACTAAAACTTTGGAACATATTTAACCAAGATAGGCTTTCAGGTCGCTACTCATTTCAGCACGACGTAAGCGTTTCAAAGCACGCTCTTTAATTTGACGTACTCGCTCACGAGTTAAGCAGAATAGGTGACCGATTTCTTCTAGCGTTCTTGATTTTTCTCCATTAAGGCCATAATAGCAGCTAATGACTTCGACCTCTCGAGGTGATAAAAGTTTCATCCCTTCAGCAACTTCTTCTACGAGGCTATCTTTCATGATATCAGTTTCGGGCTCGATCCCAAGTTTCATACTCATGGTATCGATCAAGTTCATATCCCCTTCCTCATTACCTATTGGTGCATCCATAGACATGTGACGAGCACTTCCTTTGATCACATTTCTCACCTCTCTTACTGTAATTCCAAGAATTTCTGCCAATTCTTCGTTGAGAGGCTCGCGCTCATGCTGCTGTAGAAATTGCGAATACGCATCATTGACTTTATTGTAAGCAGCAACTTTATTCATTGGCAATCGAACGATGCGACTATGTTCGACAATCGCAAGTAGAATTGCTTGACGAATCCACCAAACTGCATACGAAATAAATTTGAAGCCGCGAGTCTCGTCAAATCGTTTTGCGGCTTTGATTAAGCCGACATTCCCTTCGTTGATGAGATCGCTAAGAGAGAGTCCTTGATTTTGATATTGTTTAGCAACAGATACAACAAATCTTAGATTAGCATTTGTCATCTGTTCGAGAGCTACTTCATCACCTTTTTTAATACGCCGTGCAAGATCGATTTCTTGATCGGGCGTAAGAAGGTCAATTTTGCCTATATCGTTTAGATATTTATCAAGAGAGATGCTCTCTCTCGACGTGATGCGGTTGGTTATCTTGAGCTGTCGCATGTGTCGAGTTTGTTGGATTAAGGATGAATTCCTACCAAATTAAAGAAAAATATTGTTTAGTTAGTTTGTTTTTGATAACATAAATCGTGACATTACATTTTCGATTTTTTAACAATTGAATTCTTATTCGGCATTCGCTTTGAGAGATTATCTGTTATAAATAAAATTGTACTTTATTTTCAAAACAGAATAAAAAATCGCAGATCAAAATTCATTCAAAATAAAATGCGCCTCCAAATTGATTTGAAGGCGCATTCTGATTGAATTATGGTGACTCAACATTAATCCCTTCTTGGAGGACGACGGTCACCATCACGACGACGGCGATCATTCCCTCCTCTACGGCGATCACCGTCTGGACGAGGTCTTCTTGGGCGGCGCTCAGGTTCAACGTAACCTTCTGGCTTTTCAGTCAGAGCTCTACGAGAAAGTCTGACTTTTCCTGTACGCTCATCGATGCCAATAATTTTGACATTCATTTTATCTCCTACATTAATTCCAGCATCTTCGATCTTCTCGATACGTGACCAACTCAATTCAGATATGTGTACGAGACCTTCTTTGCCTGGCATAAATGCGACAAACACACCAAATGGTTGAATCGTACGAACTTCAGCTTCAAACTCTTCTCCTACTTCTGGCTCATAAGCAATTGCCTTAATTTGTTTTACAGCAGCTTCTACGCTTTCTCCATCAGTACCACTTACTGCAACGCGTCCTACACCATCGACTTCGTCTATAGTGATTGTAGCGCCAGTCGTTCGTTGCATTTCCTGGATAACCCGACCTCCTGGTCCGATAACAGCACCGATAAACGAAGACGGGATATCAAATGATACGAGTCTAGGCGCATGTGGCTTCATATCGGCATTAGGCGCTGCAAGTGTCTTACCCATCTCATTTAGAATGTGTATGCGACCTTCTTTTGCTTGAAGGAGTGCTTCTTCAAGCTGTTCATATGGAAGGCCATCGATCTTGATGTCCATCTGACAAGCAGTAATTCCTTTGTGAGTACCAGTAACCTTGAAGTCCATGTCTCCAAAACCGTCTTCATCTCCGAGAATATCCGATAAAATTACTGAGCGATCACCGTCTGATATCATACCCATCGCAATACCAGATACTGGAGCTTTAATCGGAACACCTCCATCCATCAATGCGAGAGTACCAGCGCAGACAGTTGCCATTGATGAAGAACCATTTGACTCGAGAATGTCAGAGATGATACGCACAGTATATGGATAATCATCAGGCATGACTTTCTTCAACGAGCGCCCAGCAAGGTTAGCGTGACCAACTTCACGACGACCAGGACCACGCATTGGGCGAGTTTCTCCTACAGAATACGCTGGGAAATTGTAGTGAAGAATGAATTTCTCAAATGTCAGCTCCATAGCAACATCGACCATTTGCTCATCGAGCTTTGTTCCGAGTGTTAACGAGGCTAATGCTTGAGTCTCACCACGATTGAAAATGGCTGAACCGTGAGTAGAAGGCATATATGCGACTTCAGTCCAGATATCTCTGATATCTTTTGGCCCACGACCATCGAGTCGTAATTTATCCGAAAGTAAAACTTCTCTGACAATTGATTTCTTGACTTTATCAAATGAAGCACTGATATCACTTGATTTTTCAGCTGCGTATTCTTCTCCTTTTGTTTCGAGGATATGCTCTTTGACTTGAGATTTTACCGCATCAAAAGCATCTTTACGCTCAAACTTTGCAGTTGGGCGGCGTGCAACATCTTCGATCAATTTTGCAGCAAAGCTTTTAACAATTGCTTCGACTTCTGCATCATGCTCAGGCGAGATAAATTCTCTTTTCACCTTGACGCCAAACTTCTCTGCAAGTTGATTTTGTGCTTGACATTGAACTTTAATAGCATCATGACCTGCTTTGATTGCAGCTACAAGTTCTGACTCCTGTACTTCGTCGCATTCACCTTCTACCATCATGACATCTTTCTCGGTAGCACCGACGATGATATTTATGTCAGCTTCTTCAATTTCTGATCGAAGTGGATTTATTTTCAATTCGCCATCGATCCGTGCAACGCGTACTTCACTAATTGGTCCAGCAAATGGAATATCAGAGAGAGTGAGTGCCGCAGAAGCTGCAAGAGCTGCATAAGCGTCTGGGCTTTCGATTTTATCTGATGAAATAAGATTTAAGATAATCTGAGTATCATTCATATACCCATTTGGGAATAATGGACGACACACACGATCTACCAATCGGCTGACCAAAATTTCGTAATCATTAAGACGAGCTTCGCGGCGAAAGAAATTGCCTGGAATACGTCCTGTAGCGCTAAACTTCTCTTGATAATCTACTGATAGTGGAAAGAAGTTTTGTCCGTCGCGTGGTTTCTTTGCCGAAACGACGCTTGCGAAAATCATCATATTGCCTCTGCGCAATACGACTGATCCGTCTGCTTGTGTGGCGAGTTTACCTGTTTCGATGGTAATATCGCGACCATCAGGTAAATCGAAGCTGATGGTAGTTGGGGTTTGCATGCCCATGTGTCTAAAGTTTTAAAGTGTATATCCGCTTGTTATTAAATCCATCTTGAGGAGCTGCTTTAGGCTCATATAAAAAATGCCCTGCATTGAGGCAGGGCATTTTTTATTTCTGGCTCGTGGCTATCGACGTAGACCGAGCTCTTTGATCAATTCGCGATATTCGACGATGTCTTTCTTGGCAATATAATCGAGGAATCGACGACGCTTACCTACGAGCTTGAGGAGCGAACGTCGGCATGAGTGATCTTTCTTATTAGCTTTTAAATGCTCTGAAAGCTCTTTGATACGGTATGTAAAAAGTGCTACTTGAGCGCGTGGCGAACCAGTGTTTGTCTCACTGCCGCCAAATTCAGCGAAGATTTCTTTCTTCTTGTCAGGTGTTAAATAAACAGCCATTGTAAATGTGTTAAAAGTGAACCAATCTGAATCACAAGGATCCTTTCTTAGCAACGGCTGCAAAAGTACAACAAATTATCAAGTCTTGAAACCTTGATTTAAAACCAAATTATGTTGTTTTCACTTCGGGCATTTGGCACTCTTCATCTGGCTTTTTGCCGCAGAGTGAGCACTCTCCTATTTCGTTTTTGAGCATTGGATTATTGGTCGCGCATGTGCCTCTGAAATCTTGACCCGTGACGACCTGGCGGAGGTTGATCATAAGAAATGAAATGCCGAAAACGACAAATACGATAGCGAGGATTAGCAAAAATGTGTTCAACATAATGTTTGATTCTATCTTAGAAACGCAAGAATAAACGGTTAAGTTTGGCGTCTCGAATCTTTACTCGCAAAGGTACTTCGTTTATGCATTCATTATGTGGCTCATCTCTCTGTAGCTTGGACAAGCGCTGCGAAGTGGTGGCGTAGCCAGACTCAGAAACTGCGAAGCAGTGCGCTGAGGCCGAGCGATCAGCGAGCCACGTAGCATAGCGACCCGAGCAAATGAAATGCAGCGAGGGATGGCCCATAAAAAAACTCGATAAAAAATGAACTCCATGAGTCCACAACGCAAATCTCAACTCGAAGCATTTGATCGCTTATTGACAATCATGGATGAATTGCGCGAACAATGTCCTTGGGACAAAAAGCAAACATTTGCCTCACTCCGATCGCTTACTATTGAAGAATCATACGAACTCGTTGATGCAATCATTGACCAAGATCTCGTAGGCATTGAAGAGGAAATTGGCGACTTGATGTTGCACATGGTCTTTTATGCAAAAATCGGATCTGAAACAAACGATTTTGACATTGGATCTGCGCTCAACAAGCTTTGCGAAAAGCTCATCCATCGGCATCCGCATATCTATGGCGAGGCACAAATCAAGGATGAAGCTGAAGTCTTGCGCAATTGGGAAGCGCTCAAACTCAAGGAAGGCAAAAAGTCAGTGTTGCAAGGCGTACCCAAAAGTCTGCCTGCGCTTGTCAAGGCAAAACGAATGCAAGAAAAAGCTGCACAGGTGGGTTTTGATTGGCCGGATATCAAAGACGTATGGGCGAAGTACGAAGAAGAACTCAGCGAATTACAAGAAGCAATCAAATCTAAAAATCAAGCAGCAATTGAAGATGAATTTGGCGATGTGCTTTTCTCATTGATTAATTATGCGCGATTTCTCGACATTGACCCTGAGTCAGCTCTCGAAAAAACAAATAAGAAATTTAAAGCACGATTTGAATACATTGAAAAGCGAGCAGAAATACCACTTCAGGAGATGACGCTTGAGCAAATGGACAAGCTCTGGAACGAAGCAAAAATCAGTTAGAATCAATTGAATTCTTTGGGGCCATCCGCGCTTCATTACATTCAGCGCGGTCGCTATGCTTCGTAGCTCGCTATTCGCTCGGCCGCTCCTTCGTCGCGTCTGCTCGTTTTACTCGCACTACTTCGCAGCGCTTGTCCACGCATCTGATCGAGCCATGCGCAAAAAGTCTAAGATTGGACTCTTTATGAGGCTTAAAGCAGCTTAAGGCACGATGTATCTTTATGATCTAATCACTGACCTATGCGTTTTTATACAATACTCATTTGTTTTCTAGCACTCTCAACAAGTGTTTTTGCTCAGTACCAAGCAGGTACGAGTTCATTCAGTATTCTTGATGCTTCGCGATCTAATCGTGATGTCTATGGAGAAGTATTCTACCCTGCTGCTACAGCGGGTACAGATGTCGCCGTTGCAGCAGGCGAGCATCCGATCGTCGTCTTCGGGCACGGATTCGTGATTCTCTACTCAGAATACGACTTCTTATACAACGCGCTAGCAGAGGCTGGTTACATCGTCGTCATGCCACGCACCGAAGGCAATCTTTCTCCAGATCATGGCGAGTTTGGGCTTGATCTCGCTTTCCTAACACAGCAATTTAAGCTTGGTCCTACATTAGGTAGCGGTGTGAGTTTTGCTGGTAAAGTATCGCAAAAAACAGCCGTTGGCGGCCACTCAATGGGCGGCGGCGCGAGCTACATAGCAGCAGAAGCTGATCCGAGCATAACAACATTGTTCAATTTTGCTGCTGCTGAAACGACTCCTTCTGCGATTGGAGCTGCAGCTAATATCACGATGCCTTCGCTTGTCTTTGCAGGTTCATCGGATTGTGTCGCGCCACCAGCTGGCAATCAACTCGATATGTACAATGCACTTAACAGCAGCTACAAAGCGTACATCGAGATCACACAAGCTAGCCACTGCCAGTTTGGGCAAGCATCTGGAGGATCGAACTGTACAACTGCTGAATTCTTCGTCTGTTTAGGTGTTCCATTCATGAACAAAGCTGACCAGCACACACAAATGCTTGCAGGATTGCTGCCATGGCTTAACTACTGGCTCATGGAAGACTGTGCAGAATGGAATAACTTCAAAACACATCTCTACGATCCAACTTGGCACACATATCAAGAGTCAGGCTCACTAGCTGCACTTACACCAACTGCTACTGCAGCTGGAGCTACGACATTCTGTGCTGGAGGATCAGTTATGCTAGATGCTGCTTCTTCTACAGGTGTTCCTTGTTCATATCAATGGAATTTGAATGGTACTGCAATTGGTGGTGCTACATCAAGCAGCTACACAGCTACAATGGCTGGCAGCTACACAGTGACGATGGCTGATGCAGGTGGTGCTACGACGACAAGTTCAGCAGTTACAGTCACGGTCAATCCAAGTCCAGACGCAACTGTCACAACAAGCGGCCCGACTACGATCTGCTCTGGTAGCAGTGTCACGCTTTCAGTTCCTACTGGAGCAAGCTACCAATGGTATGATGCTAGCGGCATGATTTCAGGCGCAACTTCGAGTAGCTACACTGCTACAATGGCGGGTAGCTACTACGTCATTGCTACTGCGAGCGGATGTTCGAGTACTTCTTCTACTCAGACTGTAAGCATTGCTCCAAATCCGAATGTTACCTTGACCGCTAGTGGCCCGACTACATTTTGTACAGGAGGTTCTGTTGCTTTGAGTGTACCGGCAGGTGCAGGAAGCTACCAATGGTATGATGCGAGCGGTATGATCTCAGGTGCAACCTCTAATAGTTACACTGCATCAGCAGCTGGTAGTTACTATGTGATTG
>JAHDHF010000033.1:18543-22922 GCA_020631455.1 Saprospiraceae bacterium | reverse complement strand
GCTCGGCCGCTCATTTCATTCGCGTCTGCTTCGCACCACTTCGCAGCGCTTGTCCAAATAATGGCTAAGGGATGGGAGCAGCGCCCGAAGGGCGGACACGCGAAGCATGAGCGTGGCTAGGCTACCGTACTGCGAACAGCCCGACCCTGCTGCAAAGCAGCAGGGATAGCTCCTACTTCTTTTTAAAAATAGTCGATAAATAACCAAGTTTATATAAATCAAAAATAATCATTGACGGATTGCTTGAAACTAAATTCTTTCTCAAAAATGGTTTTGCTCTACTAAATAGAATAGCTATAAAAAATCTAAAGTATTTTAAATCGTTCATTGTTTGTAGTAATGTACTATACGGTAGCAAGCTGCCGCCTCTTTGTTTATAGAGCGATAGGATATTTTGAATTGATTGTTCTGTTTTTTTAATAAATACAACGCTTGAATCAATTCCATTGTGAATGAGTGGATTGTCAATATGGAAAACCTGAATATTTCGTTCCTTTAATTCAATTCCTAAAATTGTATCTTCATGTCCATACGAACGAATAGATTCGTCAAATTTGATTTGATTAAAAACTGATCGTTGGATACAAAAATTAAAAGTCGTAAAACTTTTATACGGCTTGCTATTTCGAATTGCAGCAGATATCTGCTCACGTTGTATTCCATAATAATATCGTAATTCAAAATGTTTATTAGGCTTTAACGTCTCATAGCTTGTCCCGCCTAAAATTACTGAATGCGGATATTGCTTAATTGCTTCAAAATAATTGATTAAAAACTGATTATTATTAATTAAAGCATCGCCGTCTAGAAACAGCAAATATTTGCCGCTCGCATGTGTTGCTAGTAAATTGCGAATGCGAGATCTTCCTATATTTTTTGCTTGTGGTAAATATGTTATTCCAAATTTCTGGACTTCTTCTTTTGTCAGATGAAAGTCAGAATTTGGACTATCGTCTCCAACGAGAATTTCAATAGAATCAACGATCAGATCATCGATGATTAATGATAATTGATCTAATAACAGACGAATATCAAGATTAAAAACACTTATACACACAGAAATGAGTGGTGTAAAATTGTCGTTTTTGTTCTTTGTATTCAACGTGTTAAATTCGTACGTCTTTTTAGACGCCATTATAACCCAAATCTAAACACTTTTTTGTGAGACATTTTCAACGAATCGGTTTATTCATTGCCTTTCTTGTAGTAGCGTCATTTGCTGCTTATGGCCAAGGGAAGCTCATTCAATCAAACAAGCTTTCTAACATCACTCAATCAGAAACCAAAACCAAGAAGAAACATAATCTAATTGCTTCTTTGCGATCTTCTTCTGGACATCAGCATGTTGATGGTGAGCGCTGTGGCTTCAATCATGTCCATGAAGACAAAATGGCTAGTGACCCAGTCTATGCTCAAGAAGTTGAAGATTACATGAATGGCATAACTCGCCTTTCTGAAATCTCTGAAGCTCAACAGCGGCAAGCTGCTCCACCTATTTTAAATATCCCTGTTGTAGTACACGTTATACACGACGGTGCACCTGTTGGATCAGGTGAAAATATTTCTGATGCTCAAGTACAAGCTCAGATCGACATTATGAATGAAGATTTTGCAGCCTTAAATGCAAACTTCAATAGCACTCCTACTCGATTTGCAGGAGCTGCAGGAAATCCGGAGATTCAATTTTGCCTTGCACAAGTCGATCCTAGTGGCAATCCTACAACTGGAATAACTCGTACGAACAATTCAGCTGCAGCTACAAGTACAAATGCAATTGAAAGCAATATTAAACCTCCTACATCATGGGATGCGACTCGTTATTTTAATATCTGGGTATTGCCAATTCCAGGTACATCACAGTTTGGAGGTGTACTCGGCTACGCATATTTACCAACTTCAGGCATGGTTGGCAGTAATATCGATGGTGTTGTTTGTGATTATCGTTGGTTTGGAGGTCCAGGATTTTCAGTTAGTGGTTATAAAACAATGACGCACGAAGCAGGACATTACTTAGGCCTTCCGCATACGTTTGCAGATAATAATGGATGTGGTAATGGCGGAAACGATGATGGGATAGCAGATACGCCAGAAATGACTCGTGAAACTTCTGCTCTAGCAAGTCCTAATTGTGGAAGCGGATTTCCGACTGGTCCTACGAGCTGTACAAGTGAGCACATGTATGTCAATTACATGGATTACGTCAATGATGATCGTTGTTATACGTCATTCACAAATGGACAAATCAATGTTATGCGTGCTGTATTGAATGGTACCGCGGGAAGTTTTGGTTATGGAAGTCGTGCTGCTCTTGTAGCAAATGTTGCTGTAGCTTGTGCTCCTGCTGCTTCTGATGATGCAGCTATAACTGCTTGGGTAAATCCTGGTCAGTTGTGCAACGATCCAACGATTACACCTGAAGTCACACTTCAAAATGCTGGTGCAAATACACTAACTTCTGCAACAATAACATATACTGTTAATGGCGGAGCTCCAGTAGTTACAAATTGGACAGGAAGTCTTACCACTGGTTCGAGTCAAAATGTACCCTTGTCGACATCAGCAGTTGGAACAGGTACTTTAAATATCAATGTAACAGTCAGCAATCCAAATGGAACCACAGATGGCAATGCTGCTAATGATGCTATTTCTGTCTCTGTTGAAAATGTGTCACCACAATTGTTGCCATTTATAGATGACTTTGAAGCAGCTGGATTTGATCCTTCTGCAGCTGGAACAACTGTCTTCAATCCTGATGGCGATGTATATGTATGGGATCGATCTACTGCTGCAAGTGCTTATGGAACTGGTACTGCCTCTTCATACTTTGATAATTTCAATGGAACAAATGCTGACAATCCTGGTGGTACAATAGATGCTTTATTCAGTCCTGTTTTTGACTTCTCAAGTGTGACGAATGCAGAATTATCATTTGATGTTGCTTATACCTATTATGATGACGGGACAACTCAGATTTTTGATTCTCTAGCAGTGCTCGTGTCCACTGACTGCGGAATTAATTTTACTCAGACTATTTATTTCTCTGGTGGTGCTAATTTATCGACGGCTCCTGCTCAGCAAACTGAATTTGTCCCTACAGCAACTCAATGGAAAACAGAAACAGTAAATCTGAGCCTTTTTGACAATACGCCTAATGTAACGTTCGCATTTGTCAATATCTCAGGTTGGGGCAATTCGCTCTATCTCGATAATATAAACGTAAACACATCTAGCTGTACGCTTACATCTACTACTACTTCTACTCCAGAATCATGTTTAGGAAATGATGGCTCTGCAACAGTTACAGCAAATGCAGGAACTGCTCCTTACACATACGCATGGGATGCGGCAGCTGGAAATGCAACAACAGCAACAGTAAATGCGCTTTCTCAAGGTAGTTACGCTGTGACTGTTTCGGATGCCGACGGTTGTAATTCAATTTCTTCAATTGTTGTTGGAAGTACATGTTCAAGCGGCTGTGATACAATATCAAATTACGATTTAGCAGCACACACACCTACGCTTTATGCTTCTGATAATTGGGGCTTTGTTTCTGGGCATAATGGTTATGGAGACGTTTCTAAAGCAGATTACTTCAATTATTCAGGTGCAAATACATCAATCAAAGGAGCCATCCTTGGATTTGGAGCAGCCTCATCCGCAGCAGCTGGAAATTCATTTGATGTAAACGTTTGGGATGGCACAGGTGGTACTCCTGGAGCTGTACTAGCTACTACTTCTATACTCTATTCTGATATCGAAGCATTATTATTAGCTGGATCGAATTTAGCGTATGTAGAATTCCCTACTCCAGTAGCGGTTCCTGCTTCCCAAGAGTTTTTTATAGGTATTGAGTTTACCTACAACGGTGATACAATTGCACTCATTACTAATGCAGATCCAGAGACAACTCCAGGAACTGCTTGGGAGCAATGGAGCGCAGGTGGCGGCTGGTTTAATTATAATGATGGAAGTAGTTGGAGTTTAAATGTTTCTCACCTTATTCTTCCAATCATAGGCATAGAGCCTACTGCTTCATTTACGCAATCAAGCAGTACTGCTTGCTTAGGACAAGCCATTACCTTTACCAATACATCTATTGATGCAACTTCTTTTGAATGGATATTCTCAGGCGGCACACCTGCGACAAGTACTGCGGCTTCACCTTCTGTAACATATTCCGTGGCTGGGACGTATGACGTAACACTCATTGCAACGAATGATTGTATATCAGATACGATCACTGTATCAAATGCAGTTACCATCACAGAAGTAATAGCAACAACTTCCAGTACAAATACAACTTGTGCTGGCAATGACGGAACGGCAACAGTCACAGCCTCAGGCGGAACTGGAGCACTAACATATTCTTGGAATACAAC
>JAHDHF010000033.1:12799-18443 GCA_020631455.1 Saprospiraceae bacterium | reverse complement strand
AATATTACATTCCAATCTGATCCAATTTGTAGCGGTGATTGTAATGGATTTGCTGAAGTGACTCTTACAGGAGGAACAGCGCCTATTACATATGCGTGGAATACAACTCCCGTTCAGACCACTCAAATGGCGACAGGATTGTGTGCAGGTATTTATACCATTACTGTCACTGATGCCAACGGTTGCTCTGATACAGAAACGGTCTTCATAAATGATCCTGACCTTATAATAGCATCTGCTACTAGTACAAATACGACATGCGCAGGCAATAACGGAACAGCTACGGTCACAGCATCAGGTGGAACAGGAGCTCTAACCTATGCTTGGAATACAACTCCACCTCAAACAACTGCAACAGCTACTGGACTTCCTGTCGGAAATTACGCAGTCCAAATCACTGACGCTAACGGTTGTATCCAAGTAGCGAACGCCACTGTAAGCGATGGCTGTGGATGCTCATTGACGTCTTCAGCAGTATCAGTTGATGCATCATGTTTTGCTTCTTGTGATGGCTCTGCAACAGTTACTGCTTCTGGCGGAACTGGATCGTTGACGTACGCTTGGAATACAACTCCACCTCAAGCAAATGCTACTGCTATCAATCTTTGCCCAGGAACGTATTTAGTGACAATTACAGATGCGAATGGCTGCACAGATGTTTCTACAGCCGTGGTTTCTGAGCCCGCACCTATTGTTGGCACTACAACGAGTACAAGTGCAACGTGTGCTGGAAATGATGGAACTGCTTCAGTATCTGCAACTGGCGGAACTGGAGCCTACACGTATGCATGGAGTACAACGCCAGTTCAAACAACTGCTACAGCTACAGGACTCGCTGCAGGTACTTACACTGTTACGATTACAGATGATAACGGCTGCACAACAGCCGAAGCCGTGACTGTAAATGATGGCTGCGCGTGTTCAGTATCTGCAAATATTACATTTCAATCTGATCCAATTTGTAGCGGAGATTGTAGTGGATTTGCAGAAGTGACTCTTACAGGCGGAGTAGCTCCAATTACATATGCGTGGAGCACTACGCCAGTTCAAACAACACAGACTGCCACTGGATTATGTGCTGGAATCTACACGGTTACAGTTACAGATGCTGCTGGTTGCTCTGATACTGAGACGGTCATTATAAATGATCCTGACTTCATCATAGCATCTGCTACAAGTACAAGTACAACTTGTGCTGGCAATGATGGAACCGCTACGGTCACAGCCTCAGGAGGAACGGGAGCTCTAACCTATGCTTGGAATACAACTCCGCCGCAAACGACCGCAACGGCCGTTGGACTTCCAGCAGGCAATTACGCTGTCCAAATCACTGATGCCAATGGTTGTATCCAAGTAGCGAATACAACTGTCGCTGATGGCTGTACTTGCCCAAGTGTCAGTGTCGCAATTAGTACCAATGATGCATTCTGTAGCGGTAATGGAGCTTCAGCAACAGCACTACCAAGTGGCGCAACCGCCCCGATTACGTATGCTTGGAGTAATTCTCAATCAACACAAACCATTTCAGGACTTTCTACTGGTACGTACTCAGTTACGATGACAGATGCAAATGGCTGTACAGCATCTGCAACAGCATCTGTCAATAGTACAGACAATACGCCACTTCTAAGCGCCAATATTACTCAAGTGTCTTGTAGTGGAGCAAATGATGGTGCAATTGATCTTTCAACTGTCGGTGGTACAGCACCGTTTGTTTATGACTGGAATAGCGGCTTCAGCGCTTCAGAAGATATTTCTGGATTATCTGCGGGCGTTTATTCAGTAGTCGTTACAGATGCAAATGGTTGCGTCGCTACAATTGCTGCTACGATTATTGATCCTGTTGCGTTGACTGCCTCATCGTCAGTGATTGATGCGAGTAGTGCGTCAAGCTCTGATGGAGTCGCCACGATTATCCCAAATGGTGGTATCGCGCCATATACATACGCGTGGAGCTCTGGCCAAACCTCGCAAACGATTACTGGAGTAGCTCCTGGAACGTATTCAGTTACAATTACTGATGCAAATGGCTGCTCAATAGTCGAAACAGTGATTGTTGGATTTGCAGTATCAGCTCAAGAAATTGAAGGATTAAGCTCAATTAGTTTGTCGCCTAATCCGACTGACCAAGTATTTACGCTTTCGCTCGAGTTTGATCAATCAATGGACATTTCAATCCAATTGATCAATACGCTCGGTCAAGTGCTTGACACTGAAATTGCTTCTAACCAATCAATTCAAAAAACATACGATCTTGATTTAGCTGCTGGCATGTATTTCATCAGAATCACATCTGGCGATCAATCAATGGTCAAAAAAGTGATGATTACGAAATAATCATATTGCTTTCATGAAAATGCCTCGCTTCATAGATATGGAGTGAGGCATTTTTAATTGTAGTGTGGGCCATCCGCAGCCTTATTTCACTCGGCTGCGGTCGCTATGCTTCGTGGCTCGCTATTCGCTCGGCCGCTCCTACGTCGCGTCTGGCTTTGCCACCACTTCGCAGCGCTTGTCCAAACATACTTTTAAAAGTTCAACTAAATAAAATGAGTTGCGTTATACAATTAAACACTCAAATCATGTTTGGACTATTCAAAAAAGATCCAGTAAAAAAGCTGGAAAAAGAACACGAACAAATTCTACTCGAAGCAATGAATATGCAGCGCAAAGGCGATCTTAAATCATATGCTGAACTCACTGCAAAAGCAGAAAAAATCGAACAGGAAATAATCGACCTCCGAGCTGCTCAATAATTGTTTTGGCGTAGGGATAGTAGGCAGTGCGTAGCAGACTCAGCTCTGCTGAGGCCGAGCGAATAGCGAGCTGCCGAATAGCCCGACCTCGATACGCGCAGCGTATTCGAGGGACGCCCATCTTTTTTATTATTAATAATTAGAAACAAAAAAGCGTACATTAGAGCCATCGTAGGTCTCCGCAAGGAGCTAAGAGGGAATGCGGTGTAAGTCCGCAACAGTACCCGCTGCTGTAAGTCCGCCATTGGCATTGCATGAGCCACTCAGAATTGGGGAAGGCGCAATAAAGGATAAGTCAGAAGACCTGCCGCGATACATATTTCGTAAACTATCGGGAAAAATAGTTTGGGCGTATTGTGGCGATCTGCGCTTGAACTTCATGTATCTATGAGGCTCAGTTTTTTTATTGTTTTCTTTTTTATTACATCGTTTATTTTCGGTCAATCGGATTCGACGGTCGTTATTTTAATTGATGAAATATCAATTATCGATTCAAGTTCGAATTTAACGTTTAACAATAAATCCCTCTATTCCACATTAAGTGAACATGCTGCAATAATTCGCGATCAAGGATATGGTCAATTAGCGACATACTCAAGAGATGGTTTACCATCACGATTTACGCCTATTTCTATAAATGGAATCCTAGTTCAATCGCCAAATACTGGAGTAGCAGATTTAAATCTACTTTCTAATTATCGTGGTGATGTTCAACTTTCAAGTAGAGGTATTATAAAGGAGTCTGATTATCAAAATAAAATTGGATTAGAACTCATCAGCACTCGAGAATTAAAACCTTTTATACAACTCGCAAGTCAATCAAAACATCAAAATCATTCAATTCAACTCGCAGGAAAAATTGCAAGCCTTCGGATACGATATCGCGATCGTTTCAATAATCGTGATATAACAGATCCAACTCCGCAAAGAGGAATTGGCTTTTTGCATTCATCAGAAATAAATTACAATCATCACCATTTTCGAATACGATCATTAGCAAATGCAGCCACTCGAAAATATTTGCCAACGTTAACTACAAATTCAAATATTTGGCAGCGTGACAAACAATTCGGTGTAAGCGGAGAATATGAGAATACTCACGTTCCTATTGCATTTAAACTAAGCGGATATTCAGAACAGTTTCAGTATATCGATAGTACTACTTTGGTAAAAAGTGCAAGCAAGGCTTCTCAACTTCGATTTGAGACAAGGTATGTATTAAATTTTAGCCCAAGATTTAAATTACGACCTAGTATTGTAAGCCGTTTTGATAGAGGTCAAATACTCGAAACAGTTGATGGATCACAATATGCAATCGAAACACGTTTACCGATTTTTTTAGCGTATAAAAAGATGTTTATTTCTTCTCATTTTGGATTGTTGACAACCAATAAAAGACTACATCCTACTGCCCGATTGTTTGTCGGTTCTCAAATAACACCTTCACTTTTATTACAGGCAGATTTTGAACACCGTATTCAGCTGCCAGCATTAAATGATTTATTTTGGCCTATTAGCGGCAATCCAAATCTTAAGCCCGAAGAGCTCACATCACTACAATTTAAATTGACTCATGATATTGAGTTAAATGACCAACATTCTATTCAGTTAGAAAGTCGAGTATTCACTCATTATATTCGGAATTATATTCAATGGTATCCGAATACACAAGGACAATTCGAAGCGCAGCAAATAGGAAAATCACTTCATCGCGGATTTGACATAAAGGCAAATTCGCAATTTTCAACTAAAGATTTTCTATTTAAATCGCAAGCGATATATCGCTTTAATCGCTCTACTCCACTCGTCCATCCAAATCAACTTGCAGAGAAAAAACAATACATCTTTACACCTCAACATAATGTCAGTGCATTCATTTCTTGCCAATACAAAAATTACGAGCTTCGGTATTCAATTAATGGTAGCTCAAAAATTCCCTCAAATAATTCAGGCGATTTCTTAGAGCCATATCTTATTCACAACATGCAAGCCGGAGCTCAATTCAATCAGTACTTTATCTCACTTCAAGCGAACAATCTCTTTGGAGCGCAATATCAGACTTCGCCAAATGTGATCTCACCTTTGCAGATTTATGCAATCCAAGCAAATTACAATTTTTAATTTGTCGCATTCCGACAATTGAATTGTTATACATTGTTTTACAATAATAATTCATGTAAACTTGTTTCAAACCCCTTAGTTATGAAACATGTCTACCTACTACTCTTTTCGATTCTAATTTCAAGTTCTGTAATAGCTCAAGTACAATCCATTCAATCAATTCGTGGAAATGATGCTAATGGAATTCCGCTCTTGCTAGGTGATACTGTAACAGTTGAAGGAGTAATAATGAGTCCTGATTTTGACTCTGGAATTGGGTGGGAGTTTTTGATACATGATGATACTGCGGGAGTTCTAATTATTTCAAATACCGAGATAATGACTATATCAATTGGAGACAAAATTGAAATAACTGGTATCGAAAGTAATTACTTTGGAAATACTACTTTATCTCCTCTTTCTATTACAGTTGTGAGTTCAAACAAAAATGTTTGGGGACTTGGAAGAAATTATCAAATTTTAGAACCAAATGAATTTGAAGAAGGACAAATAGTAACACTTGATATCGATGACAGTTGTTGGGAAATTGATTTTAACTTATGGGATACAACAATCGGAATGTTGATATAATGATTGACGAATCAACTGATATTTTTAATTCAATTTTCTTTGGTGCTGAAGTTATCACTGGAATAGTGTATCAAAATGATTTAAATTCTCCTTTCGATAGCAGTTATGTCATAAAGCCGCGATACCTACAAGACTTCTCAATTTGCCCTTCAATTTCTCAATCGGAATTTCCTCAGGCGACAATCTCACCTAACCCT
>JAHDHF010000033.1:0-12699 GCA_020631455.1 Saprospiraceae bacterium | reverse complement strand
TTTTTGCGCAACTCCTTGTTGCTCAGCTGAGTGTCACAGCTACGGGTACGCCCGCTACAATTGACTTCACTGGCTACGCTGGTGCAGGTATACTTCCTGGCGGCGGTTCAGGCAATCTTGACTCAGATATGTGGTCATTTGATGGACTTAGTGACGGTCCAGCTGCGTTCGGAGCTACTATCGCAACTGGCGACTACGCCCGTGGTGCTACAAGTGGCGGTGTATTTAGTGGCGGTCTTTATGGTCTTGATAGCCTCGGCAACCAAGCACTCATGGTCCAAGCTACAGGTTCTGACTTCACTCCAGGTGAAATGATCCTCAAGGTTCAGAACAACACTGGAATGGCTGTAAATGAATTCGTTATTGGTTATGACCTTCTTGTAAGCAATGACAATGGTCGTGCAAACTCCTTCAACTTGAGTTATAGCACAGATGGTGGAACTACGTACGTTCCAGTTCCTGCTGTTGATTTTACAACAGTTGAGGTTGCTGACGCAACTCCTTCATTCATCGCTTACCCACAAGCTGCTACTGTTTCTGGTATTTCTGTTGCTATGGGAGCTGATCTTCTATTGAAGTGGACTGGCGAAGATGTTTCTGGTGCAGGTAGTCGTGATGAAGTTGCACTTGACAACATAGCTGTCACATTAAACGCCGGAGCAGTTGCTATGATTATGGCGACTGACGATGCAGCTTCGACAGCATTCAATAACATGGTGACAGTTCCAGTTTTGGCAAATGATATGACTCCAAATGGCGTTACTTCATTAACTGTTATCTCTGCTCCAGTTAATGGCGGTGCAACTACAGTTACTGCTGGAAATGATATTGAGTTTACTCCAAACTTCGGTTTCTGCGGCACTGATATGTTCGAATACCAAGTATGCGACGCTATGGGTTGCGATACAGGAATGGTAACAGTAACAATTGCTTGCCCGACAACATATCCGCAATATCCAATTGCTACTGTACATACAGAAGATGCAAACGGTGTTGCTGACTCAATCGGCGTGACTTGCGAATTGACAGGTGTTGTACACTGCGGTAATTTCCGTAGCTCTGGACTTCAGTTCACATTCAATGACGGTACAGGTGGTATCGGTTTGTTTAGTGGCTCACAAGATTGGGGCTACACTGTTACTGAAGGTGATATGGTCACTGTACAGGGTACAATCTCACAATTTAATGGCTTGACTCAGATCAATCCAGATACAGTTTGGTTTGTGTCTGCTGGTAATCCACTCGTTGGACCAACTGTCGTAACAGATATGGATGAGACGACTGAGTCGGAGTTAATTACATTCAATAATGTTACACTTGTCAATCCAGCAGCTTGGAATTCAGGTGGAGGTAGCTTCAACATGGATTTCACTGACGGCACGACAACTTGGTCAATGCGTATTGATAGCGATACAGATCTCGCTGGTATAGCTGATCCAATCGGCACCAATGCATTTGACGTAACAGGTATCTGTGGTCAGTTCGACAACTCATCACCGTATGACAGCGGCTACCAACTCTTCCCTTGTGGACTTGCTAGCATCAATGTTATTCCTGCTGCAATGGTTATGGCAACTAATGATGTTGCGACGACAGATCAAGACGTTTCAGTAGTGATTCCAGTCCTTGCAAATGATGCAACACCAAATGGTGTGACTTCAGTTACAGTGATTACGTTCCCAAGCAGCGGTTTGACTTCAGTCAACGGTGCAAACGAAATCGTTTACGTACCTACTGCGGGTACTTGCGGCATGGATATGTTTGAGTACGAAGTCTGTGATGCAATGGGTTGCGATACTGCAATGGTTAATATTACAGTAAACTGTCCAGCTCCTACATACTCAATCAGCCAAGTCACTGGTCTCGATGCAAATGGTGTTGCAGATAGCTTAATGGTTACGTGCCAGCTACAAGGAATCGTACACGGTGTCGATCTCCGTGGTGGCAATGGTTACCAGTTTATGCTTCACGATGGTACAGATGGTATCGGCGTGTTCGCATTTGCAGATTTCGGCAGCTATGTACTTGCAGAAGGTGACGAAGTTGCAATCATCGGCGACATCAGCCAGTTTAATGGCTTGACTCAGATTAATCCAGATACAATCATCTACATCTCTTCAGGTAATGCACTCTTCGGACCAAATGCAATCACAACTGGTCTTGACGAAACGACAGAGTCAGAGCTTGTAGACATGAATGGCTGCTTCACGATCGATCCAAGCACGCCATGGGACGCTTCAGGTTCAAGCTTCAACATGACACTCAACGAAGTTGGTGGTTCACGCAGCTTTGATATCCGTATCGACAATGATACTGACCTTGCAGGTATTGCTGATCCAACTGGTGGCAATCCATTCAACGTCATCGGTATCGGCGGACAATTTGATAGCTCTAGCCCATTTGACAGTGGCTATCAGTTATTCCCACGTTATTTAGCTGACATCCAAGTTTGCTTAAGTGCAAACGAAGTCAGCCTTACAGCTGCTACACTTGCTCCAAACCCAGCAAGCAATCAGACACAACTTTCGCTTGAAAATACAATCAGCGAAATCACAATCATCAGCAGCCTCGGACAAATTGTCAAAACTGAGCGCAACATCAACTCAAACGAGATGATGATTTCACTCGACGGCATGACACCAGGCATCTACATGATCACTGGTCAAGACGTAGACGGAGCACGTTTCACAACGCGCCTCATCGTCCAATAATCAATTGACATACAATTGATCCCAGCGGGTCGTTCACTACTTGTGAGCGACCCGCTTTTTTTCTTTCCTACAAACCCAAAATCAAGTTGTCATCTTGAGCGCAGCGAAAGATCTCACACCAGAATAAGAATTAAAAAATCAAGAAGCAGAGCAACAATATTATTCCATTTAAAATGGAGATTCATAAGGGGCTGCCCTACTCACAATTCGCTTCGCTCATGCTCGCAGGTCGGGCTATCCGGCAGTACGGTACCTAGCTTTTTTTTGCTTTTTATATTTTTTGTCACCCCGCACACCGTTGCGGGGTCTGTTTGCTAAATTCTAGAAATAGATGCCGCAATAAATGCGGCATGACAAAATAGTAAGCAAAAAAATCCGCATCGCTCCACATCATTCCATTTCGTGTCGCTCGCGCTGCCTCCTATCCCTCAGCCGAAAAACAAACAGCTAACTTATCGGTCGCACCAATGGAGTTACGTAGAATGAATTATAGTGGTAACTGCTGTTTAGTTACTTATTTTTGCAAGCCAGATTTTTCCATAAGGTCATTATATAATTGTGATTGTCCTCCAGAGCCAGGGACATAATTATTTCTATTTATGTCTTTTTCATTTATGTCAATATTTTCAAAAAAATGTTTAAATGTATTCTTTGATACTACATCACCCTCTTTAGCTCTTAAATGTAGATAAGCATCTTTAAGAAATCTCATTAATGCAATGAATCCTGTTGACTTATTTAATACCATTTCGCGTTCGACTTTACTCCAAGCATTCGGCCATTTTTCTTGTACAGCAAAGAAGTAATTCCAGATTATTTTGGCAATTTTAACGTCTTGATCTGTTAAGAATAGATTTCTTAAAAAGTATCTTTCTTCTTCTTTGCCTTCCACTTGCAATATTTTTTTACCTCTCTTAATTCTGTCTCTGTCTGTGATTGGATCTCTACTCATGTACTTAAGGATGTTTTTAGCAAATGTAGCTTGAGTAATGGTTTCTCGTTCTTTATCATCAGCTGTTCCAAGTATTTTTATCTTACCCTTGAAAGGGCTATCACTTTCTGAATTAAGAAGTCTAACAATAAAATTTGATGTTTTCTGAGGTGATCGTTTTTTATTTAATGAGAACAGGTCAGCCACTATAGATCGATTGACTTTTGTTTGCTTATCATTTATTGTAGCAAAAACCATAGCCTGATCTTCGACATCCATATCTACGAACAACGCAATATTTAATTGAAAGATACCATCGAAATTCTCCAAACCAGCAATTCTATGTTGACCATCAATTATTTGAGCTACTTTTGAATTGTTTAGTAATTTCATGACATTTCTATCTGAGTCATATATAGCATTGTATACTGTATTGTTGTCCGTACTTAATTCTTCGTTTACTTGTTCGACAGACACTATAATACTTGTCGGAAAAGTCGCATCAATCAAGTTTACGTACTTTTTGATTTCCTTTATCCGATTGTCCTTGAGAGGCCTTTGGATTCCAAGTACTAACTCTATATTCCTTTGCTCTTTTTCTATTCGTCGTACATCAGCATACGAAATATTTACTAGATCATTTGAATCAATAGCCCCTATATAAAATGAGCCGATAGGTTGCATAACAGGTATGCATTTAAATTCAATGTATTTATGTCTATTGCTCATCTCTGAAATCATTTGCAAATTCCTCAAATTGTGACTTAGCACTATCTCTATAGTTGTATCCTTGAAGTTCCAGTCCTCTTTTATTCTCTAAAGATTGAGCATAAAATAAAACAATAAGTGAACCAACAAACAGCAAAATGGATATCAATTGAAGAACCCATGTATTAATAATTGTTTCGTGTGCAGTATTAAGGTCATTAAACCTTATGACTGTATAAATAACCACACAAAAAAGTATTCCTAAGAAGGTCAATATAAAAATCAGTAGATATTTGTCAAATGTATTTTCGCCTTTATACTTGTACAATAAGTAGATAGTTGGACTAAAGAATGCTGCACTATACAAACAAAACTGTCCTTTGTCAGCAAAGAAATTAAATCCGGGCCATTTAGTGGTTAGTAATATAATTGGAACGGTTATAATTAACGGGAGTAGACTTCCAAATAAATTGAATAAAAGCTTGATTATTGGATCATAGTAAACATCCTCAACTCTATCTTCTATGAAATTCTTCGTTTCGTTTGTCATAATTAGAAGTTTGTGAAAATATACTCTTTCACCTCGCCTCGCTTAGCACCTATGCCCCCAACCTGTGAAGATCTAGATATCTCAATTTGATTGAGATTTGATGAGTATAATTTTGAAATGCTTTCATGAAAGGCATTTGTCAAAATTACAAATACCCCTCTTTTAGTTAATGTGTCAATGGTTCGATTTAAATCCTTTTGATCTTCCCATTTGAAAATCTTTTGATTGTACTTAATAAACCCATTTTTTGAATGAGCAACAGTGTAAGGCGGGTCTATAAAAACTAAGTCACTATCACTAGGTTTATTCAATCTCGGTTTAAAGTCACTAACGGAGAGATAAGTACCTTTTAAAAGCTTACTTGCTTTGGCCAAATTTTCAAAATCAAATAACTCTTTATATATTTTAAAGCCGTATGGAACGTTATACTCTCCTTTTAAGTTTTCTCGATAAATTCCATTAAAGGATGTTCGATTCAAATACAAAAATTTTGAAGCATTTTCTATTTTATTATTAAATATAGTGGATCTTATATCATAGTAGTAGTCTTTACTATTTACGTGTTTGTCCAACTCTTGAATCAATGGCTCAAGGTTAGATTTCACTTGCTTATAAGCATTTATCAAATTTCTATTAATATCAGATAAATATGAATTGCCCAAGATTTTATTATTTGATTTCAAGTAAAAATACATAGCCCCTCCCCCTAAAAACGGTTCAAAGTAATTATTGAAGTCACTTGGAAGGTATTCATCGATGCTTCTTGTAAGCCAAGATTTCCCACCTGCCCATCTTATAATCGGTTTTATATTTTCTACATCTTTCATTTATTATGCATTCTCTCACTTTCGGCTAAAGATACGAATATGCGATATTTTTCATAACTGACTTGGAATAATTTGAATTGTAATGTAAATCATAAGGAAAGGAGATTTTCAAAACAAGCAACTGTCGATAAGAAATACCAAAAAAGTGCATGTAGGTAATAGAATATTAAGAAAAAGTGAAGTTTGAACCTATTGCTTATACTTCATTTATCATTTTTTCGGGACAAGCGCTGTGAAGTGGTGCGACGAAGAGCGAAGCTCTAGGAGCAGACTCAGCTTGCTGAGGCCGAATGAATAATGAGCCACGAAACTTATCCTGTGAATTCGGAATAGCGACCCGAAGGCGCTTGCGCCGTAGGGATGGCCCATTATTATCTTATTGAATAATTAGTTTAGATATACCAATCTGATCATCTGACTCGATGCGCAGTAGATATTGCCCAGAAGCAACATCACGTAGATCAATTTGAAACGCATCAGATGTGATGATATGCGTTTTGACAAGCTGCCCAGTACTCGAAAACAATTGAAGCGTACCAGAAGCCGCTGGCCAATTGATATTAACAATATTGAAGCTCGGATTTGGCCAGACAGATATATCAATTGCTTGGGCTGTTTCTTGAGTTAAAATGATATTGGATGCTTGGAGTAAATCGATGTTTCCATGACCGTAGGTGTTATTTGGGATTGTCGTGCCAATCGTTCCATTGCAATCTTGATTTGTTAGCATTGGTCGAGCGGTAGCTTCTAGCAGATCTTCGATATCATCGACTTGTCCGATGAGGCTTGGCTTCATACTCAAGAGTACAGCCACGGCTCCTGCCACATGCGGCCCTGCCATACTTGTACCGCTATACGATGCATAATTATTTCCAGGAAGGCAAGAGCGAACGCCGACACCAGGAGCAGAGATATTTGGCTTCATTCGGAAGCTGCCATCTTTGCTGACTGCTCCGCGTGAACTAAATCCTGCAATCGTGTCATCTGGCTGAATCGCGCCGACTGTAAACGAGCCTTCGAAAATAGCTGCTGGTGTACTCACCGACTCGCAGCCGCTACCAGAATTACCTGCTGAGACAACGACGACTGTTCCTGCCGCTCGGAGATTATTGACTGCCGTTTCCATCACAGCAAAATTGCTGAGGAAGCAGCCTTCGGACTCGGGGCAGCTCCACGAGTTGGCGATGACGTGTGGTGCTTTGCTTGGATCTGGATTGGCTCCAGTCACATCCGTTGGCGCAAGAAACCACTGGAAGCATTCAGTATAGGTCGTCGGTGTGCCGTAGCCGCGCTCCATATTGCGGCAAGCAATCCATTTGGCTTGTGGAGCGACACCGATCTGATTACCTGCTCCATCATCGCCGACCATCGTACCCATCGTGTGTGTACCATGGCCATTGTCATCACAAGGAACTGGAGAATTCAAGCCGCAAGGATTTGGGCTTGTGTGCGCTGGATCGAGCATGTGAATCGCATCATACCAATTGTAATCATGATCGGCTGTGTTTGTAGCAGCATCCCAACCGCGATACATTGGTTGGATCGCTGGATGCGTCCAATCGTAGCCTGTGTCTTGCCCACCGACGACGATGCCTTGTCCTTGATAGCCCATCGCCCAAAGATCATCTGCGTTGATATTCTGAATGCCCCACTCGATAGCTGATGCTAGACGAGCCTGATTTTGCTCTGCTGCTTGCGGCTGCTCCATGAAAACACTTGGAGAAGCAATGATGCTCTCGACTTGGTCAAACTGTGTTGTGATCTGATCGATAAGCTGCTGATTTGCTTTGAGTGCTATGGAATTGGCGATCCAAAGTTCAGTGTATTCTATTCCTTGATTTGCCAACCAAGATTGGAATTGCGGCTGATATTCGGCAGCATGCTGCTTGAGTGTGTTGAAGACATGATGCGCTCGCTGATCTTTATTCCAGTGCTTTGGAAGATCCGTGATTGTGAGCTGAGGGAATGAAACGATGATGTCAATCTCAGACGCGAGAGATTGAGAAAACGCGATTTCGACAGATTCATCTACGACATCAAGTTGAGGCTGCTCAGAAGGCACTCTGAGTGAGAAAGCTGCTACAATTGCGCTAAGTAGAAAGAATGCAGTGAGGAAGAGTTTAAAATTCATGGTTTGAAAATACATGAAGAATCGTAATAAGCTGTTAAACGATAGTCAGAAATGATCAAAATGTCTGGCATGTGCATCTAGTGGACAAGGGATGGTAAGGGCAGCCGTAGGCTGGTGCGCAGCACTGAAACCCTGAACAGCCCGGTTTGACGAGCTTGCGAGTCAAATGGCCCCAAATAAATCCTCTGTAAATTGGAACTCTATTTTAAAGAACACCGATAGTAAATCTCCCCTTGGTATGAATCGTTTCTTATTTGTTTTCGCGGCTGCATGTCTATTATTGGTAGCTTGTAATGGATCGAAAAAAAGCACTGCAAATACTGATTTTTCGACCTACAAAAATGAATGGTCAAAAGTTGATTCCTTTATGAATCTACGACAACCTAAATCCGCTCTTAAAGAAGTCGAATCCATTTATCTCATGGCTCAAAAAGAAGACAACACTCCCGAACTTTTAAAATCAATTATATACAAAGCTGAGTCAAAACGATCGGAACAAGGGCGAAGTGAAGCTGCTCATATTGAATATCTCGAAACAGAATTGCAAAAATTAGATGCGCCTGCAAAAAATATCTTGGCCTTGGCGACAGCTCGGCAATATGAGCAAATGCTGCGATTGAATTCGTGGCAAATACAACAACGAACTCAAACAGAATCGCGACCAGATAAAATTGGGGATTGGGCGTACAATGATTACACTGATCGAATAATTGAATTATATAAAGTCAGTATTGAAAATGACGATATCCTCAAAGCTGAATCCTTAAAGACTTGGGAAACGTTATTATCTGAAGAAACAACTGATTCAGACATTCTGCGACCTTCACTTTATGATATTATTGCTTTTGCTGCAATAAAAGGAATGAATGATCCATTATTGTCGCGTTATTCATTTGATAGTTTTGAGTGGGATCATCCGTGGGCATTTTATGATGATAAAGGTTTTGTCAATTCAGGTTTAAATAAAATCCAGAAAGTACACTTAAAAGGGTTTATCGTAGAGCAGCTCCAATCGCTTATCAAGTTTCATCAAACAAATAATAATGAGCGTGCACTCGCTGATGTTAATTTGTTTCGATTGAAATTTGCTAAAGAGAGTTCAATCGCAAGAGAAAAAGAAAAATTGTATTTCGATGCGCTAAAGAGTGCTGCTATGCGATTTAGGAGAGTTCCAGAATATTCGCGTTATGAATATGAAATTGCAATAGAACATAAAAAGAAAGGAAGTCTGTATGATTTCAGAAATCCAACTACTATAGAATACCGTAGCGAACTTAAAAAAGCATCGAATGCCTGTGAACGAGCCATCAATACATTTCCTGAAAGTGTGGGAGCAAACCAAGCAAAACGATTATTGAAAAATGATTTGCAGCGTAAATCACTTGCATTAAAAGTAGAAGATGTACAAGCTAGAAGGTCACAGCCTCTTGTCTGGGTACAATATAAAAATCAATCGAAGCTCTATTATCGTCTATGTAAAACAACTCAAAAAGAAATCGAAGCATTTAATTCTATTAACTATGAAAATCGTGCTTCATTCTTAAAAAAGTTAAAACCATTTAAAACAGGTGAAGTCAATCTCCCAGAATCAAATGATCTTCATGTACACACGAAGGAATTTTTGCTTGACAAGCTTGATGGTGGTTTGTATTGGTTGATAGCAAGTGCTGATGCAAACTTTAATGAAACGATAGAGCAACTACAATATGTCAATTTTCAATTAAGTGATTTGGCTTATGTAAAGCCCAATGAAGCAAATCAATTTTCTGAACAGGTTTTTTATTCTGTTGATCGCTCTACAGGTAAACCGCTTGAAAATGTAAAAGCGACTTTTGAATTTAGAGAATACATTCGACGAACTGGCAAAACGAAGTGGACAAATTTTGGCGAATCAATATCTGATAATCAAGGAAAATTTACCTCTCCTGTTCCAGCACAAAACAGCTATTTCAATTATCGAATTCGTTTAGAAAAAGATGATGATGTTTTGCATCCATTCTATTCTAAAAGTGGTAGATTCAATCGTTCTAGAAGTCAAGCATCGGAACGAACACTGACAACTATTTTGACAGATCGATCTATTTATCGTCCTGGACAAACTGTTTACTTTAAAGCGATTCGATACGTGCAACAAAAAGATAGACGAAATCCAAAGACGCTTGCAAATTCAAGTTTTCAATTGTCTCTAAAAGACGCAAATGGCCAAATCGTCAAAACCGAAAAATTAACGACAAATACCTTTGGATCGGCAAGCGGAGAATTCAAGCTTCCTGAAGGCGGATTAAATGGACAATTTGGTTTAGAAGTTGAAAATGAAGTCTATCATTCAATTTCAGTAGAAGAATATAAGCGTCCAGCGTTTGAAGTAATTCTCGATCCTATTCAAGGAGATATTGCTTTAGGAGACAAAGTCAAAGTCACAGGCAAAGCAATAAATTATGCTGGAAATCCAGTGTCAAATGCTGATGTCGAATTTCTTGTTGGTCGTCGCTATCAAGAATTCGTTTATCCATATTGGTATCGCTGTATTCCAATTTATAATGATGGAATAAAGGTCATCAAAGATGATTTTACAACTACAGACTCAAAAGGAAACTTTGAGTTTGAATTTTTAGCGACTGCTGATCTCGATATCTTGTCGAAGCGTAAAGAAGCTGAATTTCTTTTTGATATTGATGTAGAAGTAATGGATCTAACAGGAGAAGTCATTCAATCCAATTCAAGTGTGACACTTTCGAGTTCTGCTGTACGTCCAAAAGCAAAAATTGAAAATGTCATTCCGAAATTTGAAGAAACGAAAACAATAGAAATCAATCTTCAAAATGCGGCTGCTCAAAACACTAAAGCTGCAGTCAATCTGACACTTACACTGTTGAGCAGTGAGGGAAGTACAGTAACCAAAGGACGATTCTGGAATGCTCCTGAATTTGCGATCAGTAAAAACGAGTTTAATGCTGCTCATCCCAATATGTACCACGATGAAAATAAACTTCTAGAAAGTTTATTGGAAGCTGGTGAAACTGTCTTTGAAAAGCAATCGCCAAAAGCAACTAAACATTTATTTGAATTGCCATTAAACTCTTTAAAGTCTGGTTTTTATTCGTGCAAAATTTTTGGTAAAGACTCTAATGGTAGAGTATTTGAAAAAGTCTATTCATTTCAAATCGTTGATCCAAAGAATAAAGTATTTGGATTTAAAAATGCTTGGTACGTTCAAAAAGATGAGCGAATGCTTGAACCAAATGAGATAACAGAAACGCGAGTATTCCTACCAAAGAATTCAATGCTCGCTTCATCAACAATGACAGAAGAAAAAACTGATGAAATTGTATGGAATTCAACTGATGCTTATAAACATTCAGTTCTTGTTACTGAAAACCATCGCGGCAATAATCTTGGATTTGGTGCTTTACTAGTTCATGATAATCGAGTTATGACTGATCGTTATAGCTACAACATACCATGGTCAAATAAAGAACTTGATATTCAACTTAAAACTTATCGAGATAAAACTGAGCCAGGCAGCAAAGAGACTTGGGAACTCACAGTCAAAGGTCCAAACAAAGAAAAAGTAGCAGCTGAGCTTGTAGCAACGATGTATGATGCATCTCTAGATCAATTTAGAAGTCACAACTTTTCGTTTAATCCTCATTCGGACTTCTATGCACTTGGCAACTGGAATATGAATTTTTCTATTGCAAGAGGAAATACATCAAGTCAAGCAGGTCAAGTCAAACATGAGTCGATTAATTACTTAAGTCAACAATACCGCGATTTTATTTTTGGAAATTATTATTCCTACAAAGAAAGAGGTGGTATGAGGAATAAATCTGCAGTTGGAAGTGCTCCTCCTATGCCTATGAGTGCGCCTGTGCCAGAAGCTGCAATGGGCAATATGGATTTTGATGCTCGTGAAGTTGAAGAAGGAGCCATGCTAGATGCAATTTCGATTGCAGAAGAAGATGAAGTCATGACTTTTGATCCTGGATTTAGTGAGTCTAGCGACGAACAAAATAATAATAAAAAGCCTGTTTCATTACGTACGAATTTAAACGAAACGGTTTTCTTTTATCCGCATCTCAAAACGGATCAAGATGGTAATGTTGTATTTTCATTTACGATGAATGAAGCTCTCACGCGATGGAAAATGCTTGTCCTCGGTCATACACCTGATTTGAAAATTGGAACTACAAAGCATGAAGTCTTGACTCAAAAAGAGTTTATGATGCAGCCGAGTACGCCACGCTTTTTGCGCATTGGAGATGAATTTCAATTAAGCTCGCGAGTCGCTAATCTTTCTGACAAAGATCTAAGTGGCACAGCTTCACTTAAACTCATTGATGCAATTACGGAAGAAAATGTTACAAGTCAATTTGTTTCAAATAAAAGTACAGCAGCATTTACTGTTAAGCAAGGAGAAACAAATGCTGTTGCTTGGTCGCTTAAAATTCCGCAATACACAAATCCAATTAAATATCAAATTATTGGAGAAGCCGGGCAATTTTCTGACGGTGAAGAAAAGCTTATGCCAGTCGTGACCAATCAAGTTTTTGTTACTGAAGCTCTGCCGCTACCAGTACGAAGCAAGGAGAAGAAGACCTTTTCATTTGCTGATATGAGTGAAAAGATGAAATCCCCTACTTTATCGACGACAAATTATACGTTAGAGTTTACGTCGAACCCGGCTTGGTATGCAGTCAAGTCGCTCCCGTACTTGATGGAATATCCGCATGAATGTACCGAGCAGCTGCTTAGCCGCTTTTATGCAAATGCACTTGCCGCTCATGTCGCCAATTCAAATCCAAAAGTCAAGAGCATTTTTAATTCTTGGAAATCGAAAG
>JAHDHF010000032.1 GCA_020631455.1 Saprospiraceae bacterium | reverse complement strand
AACGTAGCTTTCTCCTTCAACTACATATTCAAGCATGTTTGTTACATATTTTATATCAATATAAACTTCTTTCTTTAAATGATTAAATGAACTTACATCTATTCTAAACCATGTACTATCAGAAGATAAATACCATCTTGTCAACTTTGATTTTAGTGGTGATCCACCTTTGAGATGAATAAAAAGTATATCATATTCATATTGATCATTAACAAAAGATATAATTTCGTTTGAAAAAAAATCAATAGTATTGCTATCAATTTGAAAATCTTCCTCTAATAAAATACAGTCTGAAAATTTATAACTTTCAGTTAAATCTGAATTTGTTTTTGAAATACTACAGTTATAAAAACTAAATAAAGAAAACAAAGCAGCAACACATAAGAACAACAACATATTCTTATAATTCCTATTTATAATACCTATATCCATCTTTGATAGTATTTATTGATATAACTCGAACTTGAATCTTACGAGTAATTGGGTTTACTCTTTGCAAAATGTTTGAATATCTCGGTCTAAGAGGGTGTATTTTTCCACTTGGATCTATTTCAGCTCTAACAATGTTTTCAATGTGAGATGCTTCTCTTTCTTCTGTAACTGCTTTTTTATCTCCTGCAATTCTCATATCCATTAGTTGTTCCTCTATTGGTATACCATTACCGTAGTTAATTTCTGGGATTACATCAACTAACCCTTGATCTCTCCGAAAAGAATGAGCAAATTCATGTGCAATCCCTATAATAGGAGTTCCTTCATCTCTCCCCTCAGAAACAGTCACATCCATATGGATGTAAATATCAGTACCTCCTCCATGCTCTTTCGTGTAACCATCTTTTGGGGCTACTTGAAAACGCTTTTCATCTTCACCATCAGCATTTTTATTAGTTCGATTTAAATGAATAGTGTGTACATTTTTCGATTTCTTTAGTGTACGCCACATATTTCTCGCTGTGGGAGATTTTTTTGTCAGCTCGCGACGATATTTTCTAAACTCCCTTCTCAACTTCCTATTCTGTTTTCTTGTTTTAGTGTCATCATACGCATATTCTATTCGCATACCATCCGGATCAATATATTTAATTGGATTATTGGCAGTATAGTTATAAGGAGACAATGGTAAGTATTTTACTGCCATTGGATCAACCACTGCCCAGCGTCCGAGCTGCGAGTCATACCAGCGCGCACCATAGTCAGCAAGATCGAGATTAAAGTCAGTATTCAGTTCTTTGCCATTGTAGGTGTAGGCATTAGGTGCGGCAGGTGTGCTGCTGCCTGGCCGCCCATGCGCCATCCCAAAGGGGTAGTATGACTCGATCTGCAGTATCTCACTAGGCGAGATGCTGCCATCTTTGTCACGATCAGAGATATACACGCGGCCATTGCCGAGGTGATCGCGCAGTGTGTACTCGTAGTGCAGCGTGTCATTGATGGGTACGATGCGCCCCTCAGCATGCATGATCGAGTACAGCTCGCCATCTCGGTACTCGATGCCGCTCATATAGTCATGTGTGTAGAGGGTATTGCCAGCAGCATCTATGACGGTCTTGCGGTGCTTGACGCCTGCATAGTCATAATCAAAGATGATATGGCGGCCATCGGCCCAAGTGACTTTAGTCGGCAGATTGAGGCGATTATACTGCAGCGTGATGCCTTTGTGGCGATCTGCGATCATATTGCCATTGGCATCATAGTCGTAGTCGGGCAGCTGTGTGGTATTCTGATCTGCAAAGCCGCTCGTTCCTTTTGAGTCTTCGACGTAGTTGAGCTTATTACCGTAGTACGTGTAGCTCATATCGTCTATATCGATATAGCCAGCAAAGCCACCTGAGCTTGTGCCATAGCCTTTTCGCTCAACGTGTGTGATATTACCATTAAGATCATAGTCGTAGGCAGTATTGTAGCGATTGGAGTTGGTGAGATTGCCATTACCGTCACGTGCAGCATGATTGGCTGTGAGTAGTCTATCCAGACCGTCGTACTTAAAGCCGTAGGCTTCTTTGTCACGGGTCGCTGATTTCCAGATCATGCGGCTGATATTGCCATTGTACTGCGCGACAGCTCCGAGTGTTATGTCTGTTTTTTTGTAGTCGAGCCTTAGTGCAAATAGATCGTCATTGTCATCATTGCTGCTACTGGGCATACGGGCATTGACTTCTGGCTCTTCATCATCCGTGGGCGGTGCGATGATCTGATTGATTGGATTACCTTCTGAGTCAATTTTTTGATGCTCAACGAGAGTTGAGTCGGCAAGTTGCTCATCTCCATTAAGTTTATTGGCAGGCCCATTATTTGGATCAAAAGTCAGCTCATTAATAAATCGCAGCCAGCCACGTTCATTGTAGCCATAATCAAGCGACTGTAAAAATTTAAGCTGCCCCGCATCATTCCAGCCATGGAGATTTTTCTCGAAGAGCTGATCGAGCTCATTGTATGTATTACTGCTTAATAATACTTCGTCGTCATTGTTGACTTTGTGAAAAGTCTCTAACAATCGCTGCCTATGATCGTATGTATACCGTTCTCTGATTATGAGACTATCCCCATTTATAATATGAATACGCTTCATCTTTTGCAATGAGCGGACAAAATCATATTCCATACGAAGCACTTCGTATACTTTCGGGAAGTCAGATCGTATTGTTAGGATATGATTTCTATATTTATCATATCCATTGTATGACTGTATCCATTGCCCTGTAAATGGCAGCTTGGTCACAGTAGACGTTAACGATCCAGGAACATACTGGATTGGATTTGTAGGAAATTCGGGGTCAGGAGAATAATTAATACTAAAAAAAGGATTAAATCCGACGTAATTGTCATAGTAATTGATTATTCCAATCTCTGTATTCGCATAATCAGGGAATGCAACATTCGAATACCCGTATTGAGTATTCGGTTCTCTTTTTTCAAATAAACTAAACGAAGAAATGCTTGGTGCAGAAGAATTACTATGAATATAATCTCCTGTCATAACACTCCGTTTAAGAGCATCATATTTATTATAGGTCCAAGTATTATTGAGTCGTTGATTTTCTGTTTGAGTTAATACAGGAATATCTGCATTGTTAAAAACAGTTTTCGTTATGCCTGCATTGGGCACATGAGAGATAACAGGTCTTCGACGTTCATCATATTGATAATACAAAACTAAAGATTGAACCTCCATATCATTTACATTCCAACCATTTCCTTCGAGCAAACGAACTGCTTGAGGTGGCATAACAAAAAGTACTTCTCCAAAATCTGTGTAGCCAGTATATGTATCTGCATATAAATGATGATCTTGTTGAGAACCTGGTATATTAAGTTGCGGAAGAGTATCTTTTACGTATTTCCGCACAAGGACTGTACGACCTAGCTTATCAGTATATGTTTTTGTTGCAGCACCGTTTTCATCCAGTTGCGTGACTTTAGTCAATGTATTAGCTGGATAATATGCGCCAGTTGTAGGAATTCTGACTTCATTGGCTTCATTGGATCCGTAAGTCATTTTGACTTCATGATTAGAACCCATCCTCCAAGAATACCCAGGACTCGCAGATTTTAATACTCGACTAGCAGCACTTTTTTCAAATAGAGATTCGGAATATGGAAATGGTGTTTGTATTTCACCATTTCCTGCGAGATACCATGCGGATTGTTCAGCTTTAGCTAGCGGATTAAAAGCACCTCCAGCATGTGGCTTTGTGTAAGGAAGATAGGATTTCACTTCACGCCCCATGATATCATACTCATTAAATGTAATGATATCATTTTGATCAGGAGATGAATATGCAGATATAGACTGAATTACTCTACCAAAACCATCTATGTGATTTGTCGATTCATTTCGTTCGTCTATTTTGGATAAAGAAGCAATTTGTGTTGGATCAAAAATATTTCCTTTAAGCAAGGAAGTTGTCTGTATAAAATTTGTCGGGAAAAGTTGATTTCTATAGACATAATTATTTATTCCCAAAACTTCACGAAACTGATTTCTTGCAACTGAGAGTCGGTCAAATTCATCAAATTCATACAAGGCAGTTTGATGGTCTGTTGACGTAACAGCAGCGACATTTCGCCGATTCATGCTATGACAATAATTATTGACATTACCTTCAGAGTAATGAATTTTGACTTCATCAAGATATCCATTTCCTGATGGAGTCTTAAGTTCTATGTATGCTCCAGTTGCAGCTAAATCTTCTATATAGAGTATTTCTTTTGTCCAATTTTGACTCGAAAAACTCCCCTTAGAAACACCATTTATAAATACTTCAACCGAACCTCTGTAAGCAAAACTTAAATGAAAGGAGGTTTCAGATAGCTTAGCTACTAAACTAGTTTTAGCTTGTAAATGTAAAGAACGATCTCCTGAATATGGAGATTTTACATCATACCCATGAGTACCTATAATAGCCCATCCACCATTGAAAGATGAAGTTGAGCCTTGAAACTCAAATGATGTATATGCTGAGTTTGATGTTAATATATTTCGCCCATAACCTATTAAATAGTTGGACTCATGATCCCAGAAAAATGTAGTAGGAATATTATCATATCCTGTAAATTTCGATATCCGACCATCTGCATTATAGTCAAATACGCCTTGATTTACGTACTGGCTATTGGTATTGATAGAAGAATAAGAGGATAAATTCGCTGATGTTTGAAAATTCGAGTAGGGAGAATTTAGATGTAAATGATAAATTGACTTCGGTTTGCCTGGATTTGAAACAGAAAAGTCGATAAACTTCGATGCTATCACTTTTTCTGATTGCCCTGATTTTTTTATGAATGATAGTGATTCAACAGGAGTATTGACAATATTCTTTTCTTTCAACTTCGCTAAGCCTAATCCAAATCCACTTGAAGAATTCACTGGGCTTAAATTAAAGTCATCGACATATACCATTCTAGAGCCATGAACTGTATTATCAGAGTTCAAAGTTTCAGTCTTGATAACATTACCAGTTTGATAATTATAATCAGTGTTTGTGATAGTTGTAATTGGATTTAACCCAAATTCATCATAAACCATTGAAGTTGACTGGGTTAAATACATGTTTTTGTTTGCAAACTCTGTTGGTTTAACAGTATAGTAATCTCCAAAATTCCCAGCAACGATACCATCGCAAGGCTCACCATGTAGTATTCTAATTGCTCTCCAGCTTAATAAAATGGATGATGAATCAACAACTTCTTGGTATTCATTTGTTATTTGATTACTAAGAAAAAACTGGTTCAAAACAGGGTTAAATAGAAAATTTCTATTTCTTAGTAATTTACCAGAACGCCAGGATTCGTTAATAAAAATTTGACTGTTGTAAGGTGATGGTGCTTTATCTCGATGGAACGAAAAGTTCGAAATACTTTTTCCATTATCTCCATTGATTCCATAGAGTTCTTCAACAGTGATATACGTAATAAAACCACTATTTGTATTGTTTAGCTTTTCATTTGACCCACTACTAATACTAATATAATGACATATCTTATCACCACAAACTTGAGATGTAGCGGCATTCCAAGTCTTCTTTATCATAATATTAGAAGTCGACACATAATCAGGGATTGTTATTATCCGCCCACTAGAGCAACCTAATGAATCTTTGTATACATACTCTTTATTGTATTGAAGTATATTCTTATCAAACCCTTTGATTGATTGTACACGCAATCCCCCTCCATAAACTGGGCAGCAATCAGATGTTGTATTAGAGTTCGAGCTGTTATCCTCAAACAAACAACATTGATCTTCTTCAAAATCTTCAAACTCAATACGGACATCTATCCCATCGCTAGGAATAAGTTGAGTCCCCGAATATGTATAAACACCAGCTGGTAAAACTTGTGTAAAGGTTTTTATAATAGGAGTAGGCGTATTTTGTGTAGATTCAAAAATAATCGTGTTACTAGGACTTGGTACAGTTGGAGCAGTAAGACCTTCAAACAACATAAACGTTCCCTCAAATGTGTAATATCTTGGATTACTAATTTCTAGCTCGACATCGACTCTTGATTCACAATTTAACTTGATAGTCCCAGAGAAAGATTTAACTGTATATCCACTAGGTAAAGGCGGCAACTGAGGTTCAATTGTTTCTGTCCTTACTGTTATTTCAGGGGATGGTTTAAAGAGATACTTTTCGTCGCCATAATTTGTAAACTCGTTTGACTCGAAATCAAAAATTTGCTTTCCCCCTTCTGCATTAGTAATTGAATAGAGCATCCCCGCTTTAACGTGAGTAGTATCAGCTCTTCTGTCTCCACCAATATAATCTCGTAGAGATAAAGGAGCTACAATATTAGCTAATATGAAATTTCCTCTTAGATAGAAAATATCAGGTATCAGCGTAGAATTTTCAATTTTACCATTGTGATATCCCCAATGATCCTGAGCCAGTGATCCAATAGCTGGAACATAATAGTCCTTATATGAAATTTCATCTAAATATTCAAATTTTGTTGCTGGCAGTGACGTACCATTAGTAGAAAAGTGAGTAACACTTTTTAGCTTCATTCGTTTTGATGCAGCTGGATTTGGGGATAGTGTTAGAGAAGGAGAATAAAAAAAATCATCATTGTCTAATTTTACATACTTGATTAATCCATTGTTTTTGAATTGTGCTATAAATTGAAGTCGATCGTTGTCTAAATCATCTTGACGAGGAGCATACGAAAAGCCTATTTTTTGATCGCGTCCATATATAAATAATAAGTTTGGCTGATGTGTTTCAATAATTGTTTCGCAACTAGAATTACGATCTAGGGAATTACATTGTAATTGATCAGGGTTAGGATCATTTGCATCTGACCCTAATATAAAAAGCGTTTTACTTTCACTTTTGGGTGATTGTTGCAAAAACATTTTAGGTTCAGAATATGCGAACGAAAACTCTATATCACCTTTCGGGTTTTCAATTCTATACAAATACCATGATGAGGTATATACTTCTGGTCTAGGATCACCACCACCACAGTTGGTTTCAGATTGACTCCATTCTATAGCATCTTTACCTCCTAAAAAGAATACATAACCATCTGGAGTTGTAATTTTCCAATGTGATGTGTCAATACCACTATCTACTGGGAAGCCTTCAATTAAAATGCCTGTAGTTGAATGTTGAATAGGATTTTTATTCTTGTCAAATATGAATTTAGTAGAATAACCGTTCGGTAAATTTAAATAGAACAAATCAGGTTCGGCATCTAGAATCCCTGTGTGAGAGGCTTCAATGCTGTTATTATTTGCGCCTATAAGAGGTAAATCTTGATTCTGGACATGAAGAAGGTTATTAAAATAATGTATTTCATCAGGTGCACCTCTCATCTCTCGTGAGATCATATACTTACCCGAAATAGACCAACCAAGTCCAACTTGTGAGGAGTATTCATTGACTTTTACTCCGCCTGCATGATAGCTTAAGCTAATTGGAATGTCCATTGAAAACCCTTTTACATTACATAGAGGGAGATTAATAGACGGTAAGCCAGTTGATTTATCAACCTTGTGATCAATATATTTTGCGAAAGAAGCTGCTTCAGGCGTCAAAGGAACAACGGTTCCTTCAGGATTTTCATTGAAACTAGGAATTTGAGCGTCAACTTGTGCAATGCCTATTGAGCACAATAAAAGTATAATCAAAAATTTAAAAAGGGTAAATGCGTTCATAACCTAAATGTACAACTATTACTAAATATTAGTTGAATATAATTTTAACTTTTAAGGCATAGGGATAGTAGGCAGTGCGCAGCAGACTCAGCTTTGCTGAGGCCGAGCGAACAGCGAGCTGCCGTATAGCCTGCCGCCGAGCTTGCGAGGCGGATGCCCCTCTTTCCATACTTCCAATTCATCTTGAACAAATAGAGCCGTTGAGGTGTCTGAATAGTGTATTTTTGCGCGCTTGATCACGCTGCTATGCTAAAGAAACTGACTTCTCGACAACAAGGAACAATCTCTGTCATTGGGGCTCGAGAAAATAATCTCAAGGATATCGATATTGAATTGCCACGTAATAAGCTGGTGGTCATCACGGGTGTGAGTGGAAGTGGCAAATCGTCGCTTGCTTTTGATACGATCTACGCTGAAGGTCAGCGCCGCTACCTGGAGACATTCTCAAGCTATGCGCGCCAATTTATGGGTAACATGGAGCGGCCTGACGTTGAGAAAATTACTGGTCTAAGCCCAGTCATTAGCATTGAGCAGAAAACGACGAATCGCAGCCCTCGATCTACCGTCGGAACTGTGACTGAAGTCTATGATTTTTTTCGGCTTTTGTACGCTCGGGCGGCTGATGCATACAGTTATGTGTCGGGCAATAAGATGGTCAAGTTTACTGAAGCGCAGATCATCGAAACGATCATGACAGATTATGCAGATGCAAAAATTTCGCTGCTTGCGCCTGTCGTACGTGGACGGAAAGGGCATTATCGAGAATTGTTTGAGCAAACCCGCAAGCAAGGCTATACGAAAGTGCGCGTTGATGGTGTTGTGATTGATCTTGAGCCTGGTCTGCAAATCAATCGCTATCAAACTCATGATATCGAGATCGTCATCGATCGGATAAAGGTCAGCAAAGAGCGCGAAGAGCGGCTCGGCAAATCAATTGCGCTCGCGCTCAAAATGGGAAATGGCGCCATGCTCGTCCTTGAGCAAGGATCAAAAGATGCACGACCATTCAGTAAGCGGCTCATGGATGCTGAATCGGGTATCGCTTATGAAGAGCCATCTCCAAATGCCTTTTCATTTAATTCGCCGTATGGAATGTGTCAAGATTGTAAAGGTCTCGGCTCACGGCATGATGTCGATATGGATTTGGTGATTCCTGATGATACAAAATCAATTAATCAGGTCGGAATTGCACCGTTTGGTGATGTACGCGAAAACATCACCTTTAAGCAGCTGCGAGCAATTGCAAAAGAATTTAAATTTACGTTTAGCACTCCTGTAAAAGACATTCCCAAAAAAGCATTGGATGTTATTTTAAATGGGACGCAAGGAAAATCAAAAATTAAAATTCCTGCGAAAGATATGTCATACGAATACCGCCTCAGCCAAGAAGGCGTTGTCAATATGATTAAGCGATATTTTGATGATTCTTCTAGTGAAAATGTGCGCCAATGGGCAGAGAAATTTATGACAGAAGTCACTTGCTCGACTTGTAATGGCGCACGATTAAAAAAAGAATCACTTCATTTTAAAATTGATGATAAAACAATATCAGAGTTAGCAGAAAAAGACCTTATTGATTTAGCTGCTTGGTTTGAGGGTTTAGAAGATCGACTATCTGAAAAGCAAAATGCAATAGCAAAAGATGTTTTAAAAGAAATACGGCTTCGACTAAAGTTTCTACTTGATGTTGGCCTTGGTTATCTCACTTTAAACCGCTCTGCTCGTACGCTCTCTGGTGGCGAGTCACAGCGCATTCGCCTCGCAACTCAAATCGGTAGCAAGCTCACTGGAATTACATACATTCTTGATGAACCTAGCATAGGTTTGCATCAGCGTGATAATCAACGACTCATTAATTCGCTCAAGGATTTAAGTCAAATTGGAAATACAGTTATTGTAGTCGAGCATGATAAAGACATTATGCTTGCCTCTGATTTTCTCGTCGATCTTGGGCCAGGAGCTGGCCGCCTAGGTGGCGAAATTGTAGCAGCAGGAAAGCCAAGTGATTTTCAAGCAATCGAAACAACGACTTCTGATTATTTAGCAGGACGTGCATTAATAGAAATACCAGAAAAACCAAGAAAAGGAACTGGTAAAAAAATACAATTGCAAGGAGCGACTGGAAATAATTTACAAAATGTATCAGTTGATTTTCCTTTAGGAAAATTAATTTGTGTAACTGGTGTTTCTGGTAGCGGAAAAAGTAGTTTAATTAATTCGACGCTGTATCCAATTCTACGCAAGCATTTTTATAAAAGTTTGCAGCAGCCACTTCCCTACAAATCAATAAAAGGAATCGATCATATCGATAAAGTTATTGAAATAGATCAATCTCCTATCGGTCGTACGCCGCGATCGAATCCTGCGACGTATACAGGAGTTTTTACTGATATTCGAAAGATATTTAGTGAATTACCTGAATCTAAAATTCGCGGCTACAAACCAGGCCGCTTTAGCTTTAATGTCAAAGGCGGCAGATGTGAAACTTGCGGCGGAGCTGGAAAACGCATCATAGAGATGAATTTCTTGCCTGATGTGCAAGTCGAGTGCGAGACTTGTATTGGTCGTCGCTACAATCGCGAAACACTCGAAGTCATGTATCGAGGACGCTCAATCAGTGACGTCTTGAATATGACTGTAGATGAAGCGACTGTCTTTTTTAAAAATATGCCCCGAATACACAAGAAGTTGAAAGTGCTTCGTGATGTAGGGCTTGGATATATCACACTTGGGCAATCAGCGGTCACATTATCTGGTGGCGAAGCTCAACGTGTTAAGCTTTCGCAAGAATTGACTAAACGCGATACAGGAAATACATTGTACATCCTAGACGAGCCGACCACTGGATTGCATTTTGCCGATATCCAGCAGCTCCTTAAAGTGTTGCAAAAGCTCGTCGATAAAGGCAATACGATGATTATCATCGAGCACAATCTTGATGTAGTCAAAGTAGCTGATCACATTATCGATATCGGGCCAGAAGGCGGCAAAGGCGGCGGTGAGATCGTCTGCGAAGGAACACTTAAAGACATTATCAAACATCCGACAAGTTTTACTGGAGAATATCTTCGTAAAGAATTGTCAATGTAGCCTCTACGATTCTTAACATTTCCTTGATTTCGTGGCATAAAATTTGGCAACCAAAACGTATGAAAATTAAGCTCTTTAGTTTCTTTATCCTTTTACTTTTTGCTGCAAGTAGCTGCAAAGACACACCAGAGCAACCAACGCTCGAATTCACACTCCAAGATGAGATAGAACTCGGGTATCAAATAGATGAGTACATCACTTCGCAAGGTCGCGTTCTTGATCCAAATCAATTTGTACAGACCTACTCGTATGTCAATGCTGTTCTTGCTAAAATCCTCGGTGAAAATGGATATTCGCAATCGGGGAATTACAATTGGACGATTCGAATTATCGAAGACGATGATTCGATCATCGGATTTTCGTCAGTTGGCGGTTACATATACTTAACCACTGCTACACTTCGCTATTTAAATAACGAAGCTGAATTTGCTGCGCTACTCGCATTTCACACTGTCTTAATTGATGAAATGCATTCAATAGAAAAAGTCAAAGCAAATCATAATGACAACCAACTTCTTGACTTAGCACTTGGAAGCAGCCAAGATGGTCTTGAAGATGTCTATGAAACAATAACAGAAACTTCTTTTGGACAATCGATCGTTTCAAACTCTGATCTTAAGGCATTTAGTGCTATTTGCTATAATTACAAAGCAGATCAATACTTTGATTTTCTTAACAGAAGCAGTGCAGAAGCGATTACGCCAGAATGGCTGCTTTTACATCCATCTTCTTCTACAAGAATATCGACATTAGATTCGCAGATATCAAATTCTCAATGCTCTGAGGATTTATTCACAAATCAATACGCTGATTTCGTTTCTACACTCCCTTAATTCCCTCATATGCAAACGAAGTATTTTCTAATACTCGGTCTTTTTAGTTTGACCTTGAGTTTGGGTTCTTGCAAAAAAGCCAACCTGTTTTCTGTTAATGAAGATGTCAGATTGGGCAAACAAGTCAGTGATCAAATTGCTGCTTCTCCCTCGGAGTTTCCAGTCTTGCCTAAACAATCGAATCGCGAAGCATACGCAGCGCTAGAAAAAATCAAAAGCAAATTGATGAATACTGGTCGCGTCAAATACAAAGATCGCTTTGCTTGGAAGCTCGCCATTATACACGATGACAAAACACTCAATGCATTTGCAACGCCAGGTGGATATATTTATGTCTATACAGGCTTGATTAAATTCCTTGATAATGAAGCGCAGCTAGCAGGCGTACTTGGCCATGAGATTGGACATTCTGATCTCCGTCACTCGACTCGCCAGATGACAAAGAGCTACGGACTTTCAGTTTTGCTCGAAGCATCGCTTGGCAATCAGCAAGCAATCAAAGACGTAGCAGGCGGATTACTTTCATTGAAATTTAGTCGCAATCACGAGACAGAAGCCGACGAATTTTCTGTCATGTGCATGTGTCGTACAGATTATCCAGCAGATGGAGCTGCAGGTTTTTTCCGTAAGATAGGCTCACAAGGTGGAGCAAAGCCGCCAGTATTCATGAGTACACATCCTGATCCAGGAAATCGAGTCCAAAAAATTGAGCAAAAAGCAAGAGAACTTGGCTGCCGCGGCAAGAATACCTACGCTGCAGACTATGCCCGACTCAAACAGATTCTTCCGCAATAAATAATTGAATTATTTGGGGCATCCGCTCCTTATAGTCGCGGCGGGCTGTTCGTAGTACGGTAGCCTAGCTTCTATAAAAAACGCCTCACTGAGTACTCCGTGGGGCGTTTTTTATAGAAGCCGCCCTACGGGCGCTACTCCCATCCCTATGCCGAGCTGCTTGGACAAGCGATACGAAGTTGTGCAGACGCGAATACAAAGAGCGCCGAGCGAACAGCGAGCCAAGAAGCATAACCCTGAGTAGTCGGGGTAGCGACCGATTCTATTTCGAGTGAATTATTCGCTAGAAATAGAATCGGATGGCCCATAAAAGTCTCTTTAAAACTTGTATGTTATTGTCCCACAGATTTTATCACCATCATCGAGGTCTGGCTTTTTATTAAATCTGTATTCGAGAGCATTTTGTCGAGCGATTTTGATGAGTGCTTCATCTTGAATATCGCTACCTTTTAGTCGATAATTAGCAGATAACACTCGACCTGTGTTGTCTATACAAACGTCGAGCACAATCCCCCCTTTTTTAGTAGTAACAGCTTTTGGCTGCGGTGGAGTTTTTTTGACGCCTACACCTCTGAGGCCGCCACCAATTTTGCCTGTGCCCGCTCCTGTCGGATTATTTGCTAAAGGGTTACCGTCTGGCTCACCTGGTGGCCCGGGTTTTGACCCTCCATCTGGACCTGTGCCATCATCATCAAATGTTAATCCTGGAACAGTGGGTTTCGCTGGTTTCTCTTCACTCGGCTCTGTACTCGGTTGAGTTGAAGGTTTTGGAGTTGGTTTTGGAGTTGGTTTTGGAGTTGGTTTTGGAGTTGGTTTCGGAGTTGATTTCGGAGTTGATTTCGGAGTTGGCTTCGGTTTTGGCTTTGGATCTACACGGGGAGCATCTTCGTCATTGACAGTTTTGACTTCTTTGATATCTTCTTCGACGGGTTCATCTTCTTTTGGTTCTTCAGGTTCAGAAGTTTCTTCTGGCTGAGCTGCTTGTGTCGTCTTTTCTGGTGGTGATAGATTATTACCTATTCCAGCATCTGGCTCTCCAAGTGCTACTAGGATTCCTTCTTGCTCAGGCATTGGATCCATAAACGATAGAAATGGCAACAAAAGAAGTATGATGATCAAAATAGCGCCTACGATTGCTGCTATACGACCATTGCGTTTTGCTTTGCGCGATTGCGCATCTTCTAGTGGAGTCAAGATATTAGACATAAGCCTGCTTTTCTATTGAGATGCAAAAAATTAGGGCTCTGTTGCTAATAAAGCGTTAATCTTATAATCTTTGGCGATATCCATCACCCGAACAACGTGCTTAATCGGTACTGACTCATCAGAAACGATATTCATCGTGATTTGCTTTGGATCGCCACCTTTTTCTTTCACTCTTGCGGTTATTTCATTTCGTATTTGCGCTTCTGATGCGACTTCTGTACCGAGATACATTGTACCATCTTCGATAACACTCACTGAAAAAGGTGATGTCGCTTGAGCACGTGAGGAACTGCTCGGCAGCTTAAGGTTGAGTGCATTAGGCTTGACTAATGTAGACGTCAGCATAAAGAAGATCAAGAGTAAAAAGACAATGTCAGTCAATGAAGACATGCTAAATTCTGCACTGATTTTATTTTCTCGTTTTAAAGCCATGATTCAGATAATTTTGAGCTAGGCTCTGTTAGAAAACATACCTGATTGTTCAACAGGCTCTTGAAGTAAATCGACAAAATCAATTGAAGCAGCTTCCATTTGATGAACTGCCTTTTGGACTTTGGCTACGAGGTAATTATATCCGACATAAGCAAAAATACCGACTAGCAATCCAACAGCAGTCGTGATCAAGGCCTGATATATTCCGCCAGCTAGCATCTCTGGTGGTACATTTTGATCTTTAGAAAGCTCGAAAAATGCGAGAATCATACCAGTCACTGTACCTAAAAATCCGATCATCGGCGCTGCTCCAGCTATTGTTGCGAGCGTAGATAGATTTTTCTCAAGTTTATAGATTTCGAGATTTCCAACATTTTCGATAGCTGCTTGAATATCTTTCATTGGTTTGCCAATGCGCATGATTCCTTTTTCAATCATACGAGAAACTGGTGAATCAGTGCTTGCACACAGATTTCGTGCTCCTTTCAGATCATTGCTCATTACGCTGTTTCGGATATTTGACATGAAATTATCATCAACTTCTGCAGCACGTCGGATGCTTGTATTTCGCTCGAAGAAGATGTACAAAGCAGTCAGAAATAAAATCAACAAAAGAGCAATCGTAATCCAGCCAAGTGGACCTGTTTCGAAGATGACTTCAAAGAGTGACTTTGATTTCATTACTGGTTCTGCAGTTTCTTCGAGATTGCTGCTGACTGTCTGAAAAAGGAGTAGGATATTTAAAAACATATTGCTCATGTGTATTCAAAAACGATTGAAACAAACACCTTAGTGCGTACTATTGCAGCAATATTACTTCAGTTCTACGGGATTATTACGGTTTATGGTAACAAATGAAACTCAAATACGAGTCAGATATGCAGAAACAGATCAAATGGGATATGTTTACTATGGCAGATTTATGGAGTACTTTGAAGTTGGACGTGCTGAGCTCCTTCGACAAATTGGTTTATCTTATGCTGATTTGGAAAACGTACATGATGTTATGTGCCCAGTAGCTGCTGTAGATGTCCAGTACAAACGTCCTGTACGATATGACATGCTCATTACGATCAAAACTGAGGTCAAAGAATTACCAGATAAACGTATCATTTTTTACGCAACGACTCTTTTGCCTGATGGCCAAATTGCCAATACTGCGTCTGTAAATCTTGCGTTTATCGACTCTAATTCTTACAAACCTATACGTGCTCCAAAAACTGTTGTAAATTTTTTCCAAAAAGCGTTTCAAGTCTCAGCTCAGTAGGCGTACATTTGCGACGCTTAAAGAGCAGCCACGGAGGAGTGGCAGAGCGGTTGAATGCACCGGTCTTGAAAACCGGCATACGTTAACGCGTATCGGGGGTTCGAATCCCTCCTCCTCCGCAAAGAGTCGACTTCACAAGAGTCGACTCTTTTTTTATGTATTTTTATGAAAAATCCAATATGAATTCTTACATTTATAAAACCATTATCTTATTTCTATTTGTTACATTCATTACATCAGCATGTAGTAATAAAAATAAGACTTCTCCACACGCCCAAATATCCCAGCCCTTGCAAAAACAATCTGCAGTAATTCACTATTTTGGAGATCCAATGTGTTCTTGGTGTTACGGTCTTAGCCCAGAACTTACCAAGCTTAAGTCTATGTTTGGTGACTCAGTAGAATGGAAACTCATCAACGGAGGCTTAAGGCCGTACAACACTCAAACGATGGCAGACCTAGAAGGTTTTCTTGACAGTCATTGGAGTGAAGTAAGTCATCGAAGTGGTCAAGCATTTAATCATAGTATTCTCAAAGATCATACGTTTGTTTACGATACTGAGCCTGCTTGTCGAGCTGTCTACACTATACAGCAAATCAAGCCTGAAAAAGATTTTGAATACTTCAAGCGAATTCAAACTGCTTTTTACAAAGACAACAAGCGGATCAATAATGGAAGTGTCTTAGCAGACCTTGCTTCCGAGTTTGGTGTCGATAAACATCAATTTCTGACGCTTTTTGAAAGCGATAGTGCAAAAGCTGGTGTAAGAGAACAATTTCAGCTAACTCAATCGAGAGGCGTCAATTCTTTTCCAACTGTATTGTTGCAGCTTGATGATACATTTCATCAAATCGCTTTAGGCCATTCGACTGCTGAAAAAATGTCGAAACGAATCTCAAATCTAATAAATGCACAAAAGCAACTAGAATCTAACTAAAGAAATAGTTGGCATAGGGATAGAAGGTGTTGTTTGAACTCCGAGTGACTAAAGGGAACTCGGAGAGAGTGCCGGATAGCCCGCCGATGCGAAACTTAGTGAAGCATCGGATGCCCCTAACTAGGAACGTTTTTCATAGGAAAGATCCCAATCTTTCCAAACGGGCTCGTAGCCTTTTGAGCGAATGACCTCGACAAATGCATTGGGGCTGCGATCATCACTTATCTCAAACTGCTCTAATGCTGTTTGATCAACTGTATATCCTCCTGGATCGGTTTTGCTTCCAGCGCTCGTAGAAGTGATACCGAGCGTGATGATATGATCTCTAAACACTTCGCGCTCACGTGTACTCAGAGATAATTCGACTTCGTGGCTTAAGAGCCGAAATGCACACATGACTTGAAGCAACTGACGATCAGTCATATTTGATTTGAGAGCAGCCATACCACTACAAGGTCTTAGCCTCGGAAACGAAATACTATACCGCGTCTGCCAATATGATTGCTCTAGATAACGCAAATGTAGCGCAGTCATATATGCATCTGTGCGCCAATCTTCGAGCCCGTACAATGCTCCAATCCCGATTTTGTGTACGCCTGCTCTACCTAGTCGATCTGGAGTATCAAGTCGATACCAAAAATTACTTTTTTTACCTTTTGGGTGATGGATTTTATAGGTTTCTTCTCGATATGTTTCTTGGTAGACTAATACCGCATGGACTCCTTCTTGCACGAGTATTTCGTATTCATGTTGATCAAGCGGCTGAACTTCTATACTAATCTGGGCAAAAAATGGCTTGAGCAAACGAATTGCTTTGACAAAATAATCGAGTCCGACACTACGATTCGCTTCTCCTGTGACAAGCAAAATATGATCATAACCTAATGACTTAATTGCTTCTGCTTCAGCGATTATTTCCTTATCAGTTAAGGTCTTTCTTGATATTGGATTATCCAAAGAGAAGCCGCAATACGTGCAGATATTTTGGCATTCATTGCTGAGATACATCGGGATATACAGTTGGATCACTTTGCCAAATCGCTGAACAGTTAATTGCTGGCTTCGTTGCGCGAGCTGTTCTAAATACGGCTCAGCTGCTGGAGAAATCAATGCCGCAAAATCATCAAGCGAGCACTCACCTGCCCGACTTAACGCGCGCTCCACATCCTGAGAGCGCATACTGCGAATCTGCTGAGATTTAGTTTCCCAATCTTGAAATTCAAATACGTCTCTAAAACTTGAATCAGACATCTCGCCTATTCTTTTCGATCAATGTGTGAATCTGGGGCTCACCTTCACATTCGTGATACTCATGTTCAGGTCAGGCTGTTCGGCAGCTCGCTGTTCACTCGGCTCGCGAATTCGCCTTGCTCATCGCGATCTGCTTCGCACTGCCTACCATCCTTGAGCCATTAAGCATTTGTATCGTACTGTATAGAATACAAAATATCTTCTTCGGGTAAAAGATTCCGTCGTTTGAATTTTCTAACAAGTTGAGCTGTAGCCACTACATCGCGTTCGCAATACGCAGCGATGCGATCAACATCGCCGTCTTCCCAATACACTCGTCCTACTTGACTGCCATCAATATCACCTTTGGGCGAAGGCACACCAAAGAGCGCAGTCAATAATTTGAGTGGCGTAAAATTCTTACGATCTCCAAAGCGCCAAGCATCCATTGTATCAATGAGATAATTTAAATCCCAGGGTTTCTTACCGCTTATTTGCAGCTTGGCAGGCAGCTCCATACCATTGATGACCATACGACGGCAGATATATGGGATATCAAACTCCTTGATATTATGCCCACAGATATTCCTGATGCGGCCAAGCTTATTGTCAAGCAAATCAGCAAATTCTGCAAGCAATTTTGCCTCATCATCACCGTAGTAGGACTTGAGCTTGAATACCTCTTGTCCTTCTGATCTATGAAAAAAACCAACTGAAATACAAACAATCTTACCATATTCGGAGAAGATTCCCGCTTTATTCTGATAGACTTCTGCTGCGGTGTCATCATCAATCGGTGAATCAAATTGCTTAATGATGCGAGCGGCTTTATCCTTCCATAAATACCGAAGCTCTTCTGGCAGCTCTTGGTAACTTGCTGTTGTACTCACACACTCAATATCCAAGAAGAGCATTGTATGTAATTCTGGTAAATTCATAAATCTTTATGTTCTATTGGCAACAAGATAAGACGATCTTTGTCATTCTGATTGAAGATGCGTTTTAGCAAATGTTTGAATAATTTGGCACAATCTTCTAACGTTGAGTTTTCAATTGTCAATATCAAAGAATTTTTATCATGAGTGAACAATCAAATTCTAGGAAATTTATCATCGGAGGAATCATTATTCTCCTTCTTTTACTTCTTACATATTTTGCTTACTCGCATTTTTCAAAGAGTAACACAATCGAGCTGCAAGAAACTGCATTGATCGAAGCTGATTCTGTCAATGCACGTTTGGCTCGTGAGTACAATACTGCAATCGAGCAGCTTGAAGCCCAAAAGTCTGAAAATCAAGAACTGAACTTGCTGATTGAAAATCAGCAAGAAGATTTGCTTGAAAAGCGGAAAAAGATCGAACGTCTCATCGCTCGGAATGGTAGCCAGCAAAACAAACTCAATGAGGCATTAGTGCAAATTGAATCGCTCGTAGTACAGAGAGATATGTTTCTCAAAGAAATAGAACGACTACGCCTTGAGAATAAAGAGCTCGGAGAAAAGGCTGACAAATTTGAAGTAAAATCAAAACAATTTGAAGCTGAAAAAGATGTTTTGCAAGATGTCATCAAGACTGAGCGAGCAGATGCTGATAAGACTCTCGAAGAAAAAGCGGAACTCGAAGAAAAGGCTGCTGAACTTGAAGCTAAAGTCGATCGAGCAGCTGTACTCGCTGTATCAGGATTGACTGCCTCGGGCATCAATATCAAACGATCTGGTAAAGAGGTCACGACAAATCGTTCGAGTCGAAGTGATTTGATCCGAGTTTGTTTTGAAGTCATGGCCAATGCCATTACGCCACCAGGAAGCAATGACATTTTCTTGCGCATCATCAATGAAAAAGGTGAGACGCTCGCGATTGAATCAGAAGGCTCTGGAGTATTACTCGATCGTACGAATGAAAAAGAGGCGCGCTACACGATCTCTCGGCAGCTCGATTTTCAGAATACAGCGCAAAATGTATGCTTGGACTGGCCGCAAGATGATTTTGACTCTGGTACGTACACCGTAATCATCTACAACAAAGGATACCGCATCGGCGAAAGCAGCTTTTCGTTGAAATAAAACGAGACTAAAACCTTTCGATTTATTCAAGGCTCAACTCGAGGCGTGGACAAGCGCTGTGAAGTGGTGGCGATAGCCAGACGCGAAATGGAATGAGCGGCCGAGCGATCAGCGAGCCACGGAACATAGCGACCCGCGTACACGAATGCAGTGAGTGGCGCGGGATGGCCCATTCTTTTTTTCGTTTAGAAATGCAGTTTTGAATCTTTCGTTGCAACTTGCAGTATGTCGAAATTCATTTTGTGCTGCTCATTTTTTGTTGCCTCACTTTTATTTGTGTCTTGTTTTCCGTCTTCGGAGCAAGCAACCAAAACAATCCCTTTGCCGAAGTCAACGTTTGTAGATTCGGCTTACTTTGATTTTGCAAAACATATTGAAATTGCGGAATACTCCAATTATTTTATTATTAAAACGGGAACACAGCTTGAGCATGAATACATAGTTGTTTCTGACTCTTACAAGTTACCTGATTCGCTTTCTTCATATACGAGAATACCGTACCCTGTAAAAAATATAGCCTGCATGAGCACAACTCAGGTTGGGCTTATTGAATTTATTGGTCTAGCAAATAAAATTGCTGGTATTGCAAATTCAAAATATGTGTACAGCGATGTCATTCAACAAAGAATTAAAGAAGATTTAATTACAAATTTAGATCAACAAGATCTCGAATCTTGGATTAAAGCAGATATTGATCTCGTACTTTTATCAGATCCGCAAGCTGCTTTTCAAGAAAAACTTCAAGCGCTCGGAATTGCGTCACTCATTATGCCTGAATATCTAGAATCTCATCCACTCGGGCGCGCAGAATGGCATGTGATTTTTGATTATTTGACAGATGACTATTCGAATAATAGACAAAACTGGGCAGAAGTTATTTCGCTTTATGAATTACTAGCAAAAAAAGCTTCTGAAATAAAAACAAAACCATCTGTCATGACTGGCTTGCCATATAAAGGAACTTGGTATATGCCTGGCGGCGATGGATACCTTGCACAATTGATTGAAGATGCTGGCGGTAATTACATTTATTCAAAGAGTCAAGGAACAAAAAGTATGTCACTCGATCTTGAAGCTGTCATCAACACTTGTGATACTGCTCAATTTTGGATTAATCCAGGTACAGCTACTTCGCTTCAAGAAATACAAGCAGCTGATAGTCGTTTAGCCAATCTTCGGCCATTTCAAGATAGTTTGATTTACAATGCAAGTAAACGGCAAAGTGCTTCTGGAGGTTATGATTTGTATGAAAGCGGTGTCGCCCGCCCTGATTTATTACTGCAAGATTTAATTAAATTCTTGCATTTTAATGATGATCGACTACAATACTTTGAGCGACTGAATTAATGAAAATCAAATCACATATATGGTGGTGTAGTGTTTTCAGTATTCTCATTATTGGAATTGTTCTGCATTTGCAGTTTGGCTCATCATCTATTGGCATAATTCAAGCATTTCAAGAAGAACAAGCTGCATTTATTTTTCGGCAAGTCAGAATCCCACGACTTTTGATGGCGCTTGTTTCTGGAGCAGCTATTTCAATCAGTGGATTGTTAATGCAAACAATGTTTCGGAACCCAATCGCAGGTCCGTATGTACTTGGAGTCAGCAGCGGTGCAGGACTCGGAGTCGCATTAAGTATTTTAGGCGGTAGTTTATTTTCTGCGCTTGGTTTTGTACAATTAAGTACGTTTTTTTCATTCCCGATTACAGAAACAATTGCAGCAATTTTAGGAGCACTTGTCCTTTTATTTTGTATTACGATTTTGTCATCGCGGCTTCGTGATGGCGCATCTTTATTAATCATTGGATTAATGATCGGGATGGCGGTTTCGGCACTTGTTTCGATCATGCAATTGTATGGTAGCGAAGGCGAAGTCAGACGCTTTGTACTCTGGGGAATGGGCAGCCTCGCAGGAGTAACAAATTCGGATTTAGTATTTATTATTCCGATTTGTTTGGCTTGTTTTATTGCATCGTTTCTATTGCACAAACGACTTGATTTAATGCTCCTCGGCGAAGAAGATGCCGAAGCAGTCGGATTAAATATCAAGCAAACACGATATTCAATAATAGCAATCGCTGGAATACTCGCAGGCATTGTCACAGCCTATGCAGGGCCAATAGGTTTTGTAGGTATCGCAGTGCCGCATCTCTGTCGAGTGACATTAAAAACAAGTTCGCATAACATACTTGTACCTGCTTCTATTTTACTTGGCTGCACTTTTTTAGTGTATTGTGATTTGCTCTCTAAGTTACCTGGCCTAGAGCTTACACTCCCACTTAATGCAGTCACAGCATTGATTGGTGCGCCGATTGTCATTCGATATATGTTACGATCTCAAAAATGGTTTGTTTAAATACAAACTCTCCGCAGTAATAATACGTTCTTTGTACAAATGGCAACACAACATAAATCAGGAGTCGTACGAGCAGCAGCAATACTTGTTATTCTGATCGCCTCTGTTGCGATTTTATTTTATGCGAGGCAGATTCTAATACCGCTTGCCTACGGAGCTGTCCTTGCTATGCTCATGGATCCAGTCAGCGAATGGCTGCAACGCAAAGGACTACCGCGGTGGCTTTCCTTGACATTAAGTGTTATTTTATTGCTCTTGGTTATTTCAGGATTTGTTGCCGCACTCTCTGCACAAGTCGCAGCATTTATTTCTGATATTCCGCAAATTCAGCAATCACTCTCCAAGCGACTCGCCGATGTACAAGTCTGGACTTCAGAAAATACACCTTTTGATCTCGGACCGACTATCCAAGAATTTAAAGGCGGGAGTTCGAGCATGCTACAGCAAGCAAGTTTTGTGTTACGAGAATTATTGACAAGCATAACAAATATATTAAGTAATATCCTGCTTGTTATAGTCTATGTCATTTTTATGTTGATAGACAAAAAGCGGTTTTACGGATTTGTCAAACAATACACGCCCGAGACATTTCATTCTACAGCCGATCAAGTCGTCGGCAAGATTGGACGCGTGGCAGGCGGCTACGTTTGGGGAAAAGTCATTATCACAATTTCCTTGGCGATTGGTTACAGCATTGGCTTTTTATTGATCGGATTAAAGTATGCGATCTTCCTTGGGATCGTAGCAGCCCTTTTTACGATCATCCCTTATATCGGCAATATCATAGGCGGTGCGATCGTCGTTTTAATTGCGTTTATCAGTAGCCCAGGATTGACGCTTGTCCTCCTTGCTCTTGCGATTATTTCCGTCGTTCAGCTCCTTGAAAATTACGTCTTGACGCCACTCGTCTTTGGCTATCAAATCAATCTCAATCCCTTTATCACCATTTTTGGTGTCATTGCATTTGGGTATCTCTGGGGCATCAGCGGCCTCGTCCTCGCCTTGCCGCTCATCGGTATTTTCAAAGTCATCTGCGATCATATCCCAGCTCTCAAACCAATTGGGTATTTGCTTGGCGACAATGATCATCTTGAAGAGTAAAAAATATTGGGGCCATCCGCAGCC
>JAHDHF010000031.1:13846-23236 GCA_020631455.1 Saprospiraceae bacterium | reverse complement strand
CGATTTTTGGCAAAAAACATCAATACGTCAAGCGAAAATCAAACAAACTTGCTGGCTGCATTTATTATGTGGTCTCAGGCCATGGTGGTCCAGACACTGGTGCTAAAGGAATGCATGATGGCCATCTTCATTGTGAAGACGAATATGCATATGATGTTGCATTACGCTTGTCAAAAGAACTTATTAGTCATGGTGCTTTTGTCCATGTCATTGTACGTGATAATGATGGCATCCGCGATTCAAATTATCTAGACTGTGATGAAGATGAATTTCATTTACCAAAAAAACAACTCTATTTAAATCAACGAAAACGACTCAACCAACGAATCGCAAAAATTAATGTTCTCTCAAGAAAGAATAAAAAATTAAATCCTATTAAGCAGCGAGTTATAGTCTTGCATGTCGATTCAAATGAAAATCACAACATGAGAATTGATTGTCATTTTTATCATCAAAAAAATAAGACCAGTAAAAAACTCACGCAAACCATGCGAGATATGGTTCGAAAAAAATATAAGCAGCATCAGCCAAAACGAAAGTATCCAGGTATTATGCGTTACCGCGGTTTGTTTATGATCGAAAATGTAAAATTGCCGCTTGTTTTTATTGAGATTGGAAATATCAAAAATAAACACGACATCAAACGCGTTTCTCGTACGTCTAATCGTCAAGCACTTGCAGAGTGGTTTGCAGCTGGGATTTTAGCTGAATAAGCAATAGTAGCATTGTTATAGATTTTATTGCAACTGATGTTGATAAATTCTAGTTGTAGGTATTTATTGGATTCCCCTCAGAATTATCTTCGCAGCATTCAATAAACTCTAAAACCTCATTAAACAATGCGTAAACTCTTTACTGTATTCCTTCTTGGGATTCTTTCATTTGGAATTGTCGATTCAGTAGAAGCTCAATTTCCTAAAATTAAAAAGCCAAAAGTCAAGAAGCCAAAGATCAAGAAACCGAAGATTCTTGAAGATAAAGTCCCGACATCAGCTAAAGAAGTGGCAATGCCGCCGCTTGTGCAAGATTTGAAACTCGGTGACACTGACTATCTCCGTAAGCTGCAAGCAAAAAAAATCTGGGATGCACGCACTTACAATTACCCTGAAAAATTAAAAGCTTGCTACGACTATGTAGATGAAGCGAAATCGAAAGGCAACCTTGGTGTCCCTCAGGCACTTGCATATCTTGAGCCATACAGATTGTATATGAATCGTGCACCACGCGAGAACATATACATCGCTGCTGATTTTAAAAGCCTGCGTAATTATGAAGACTTATTATCAGACCAATTGAAAATCTCAAAAAAGTACATTTTTGAAAAAGGAAGAGAACCAGACTGGGAAACATATGATAAATATGTCAAAGGCTATGAGAAACAAATTGATGAAATAGAAAAGAATCTATCAGAAAATCTTGCTATTTATCGATTAGACAAATTCCAAGATATAGGAACAGAAATGGTCGCAGAAGCTCGCGAAGATCAACAAGAGTATATCCAACGAAAAAAGAAAATTAATGCTCAAGTAGAAGAACGCAAAGCTGAAATCAGAGCACAGAATGCTGAGGCCTTGAAAAAGCTATACGAAAAGCATGAAGATGATGAACAAAAACACGCTGATAAAGTAGGAACGATCGTTTTCTCTTCAGATAAAGACTTCACTTCTTCTCAAAAATCGTCGTTTAAGATATCTGAAAAAGTAATGGCAACATCTATTCTGCAAGAATCAGCTGCCAACACGCTTAAAGAAATGTATCAGTCAGCTGAAAACAAAGATGATTATGCATTCTTTGAATTTGATCAGATGTTTGGTGGCAGCGTCAATGGTGAGAATAAAATAAACTACCGAGTCCACACTCTTTTCGTTAGACCAATTTATAAAGTCTATGTTAATGGCAAACAGGTAGGAGTAGCAACAGGAAGTGCACGAAATCACCATGAAAAAGGTGAAGAAGAATTTGATATGTACTACACTGGTTTACAAGTGCAGCAGCCACTTGCTACAGAAAATGTACAATTTTCCTATCGTTATAATCCAAATGGTAAATATCGCTATCTAGCGTATGCTTCTACTTGCATTATCCAAAATGCGATATTCAAAGCCGGCCCAGGAAAGCATACAGTCAAACTAGAATTACATGTCAGCCCGAATCTACCTGAATCGAATATCGAAAGCAAAAAACTAGCTGAAGGCTCATTTACTTATGATATTAGTAATGAAGAATTCGAAGAATTTAAAGATCGAAACATCAGAAGTATTGGCGGACAAGGTGCACTACATTCTGATGAAACAGTAGCAGAAGTTAAGCGGCTATATGCTTCATCTGGTCAGCCTGGTTCTATTCAAAAAGTTCACATTTCAAGCAATTCATACAGCCAAGAATTTATTAGTGACGAATCGCTTCTTGAAAGAAAATGGTATACGGCTCAAATTATTGTTAATATAAATGGAAGCTGCGGTTTATACAAAGTAAAAGTCCAATCAGTAGAATCTTCTATTGGAAATTGGGGTAGCCCAAAACTCTACTTGTATACAGACAAAGTCAGCAAAGAAGGAAACGAATCGTTTAACCACATGGTCGATTGTCAATAAATCGAACTTATTAAACAATTCAAGCAGCTACTATTTTAATAGTAGCTGCTTTTTTATTCGCATTATTCAACGCCAATGATTAATTTAAAGTCAAATTCATTTTTATGCGTCGCTTTCTTTTTTTGAATTGTATTATCCTATTTCTTTTTGCATCATGCCAAGACAGTCCTATGTCAAAAAATCACACCGGACCACCACCCCAAGCACCGTATGAATATGCAATCGTCATCCACGGCGGTGCAGGTACACTCCAAAAAGGGCAGCTTTCACCCGAGCAAGAACTCGAATACAAAGCAGCTCTTGATTCAGCCTTGATAGTTGGTAAGACAATTCTTCAAAATGGCGGCTCCGCTCAAGAAGCAGTTGTCAAAACAATTATGATACTCGAAGACTCACCACTTTTTAATGCAGGCAAAGGAGCAGTATTTACACATGATGGCACAAATGAGCTTGACGCTTCGATCATGGAAGGCAGCCAACTCAAAGCTGGAGCTGTCGGCGGCGTTTCTATTGTTAAAAATCCGATTACAGCTGCACAAGCCGTGATGAATAATTCGCCGCATGTTATGCTGAGTGGGGCAGGCGCAGATCAATTTGCCAAAGAGCAAAACCTCACGCTCGTTGAGCCATCATACTTTTTTACTCAGAAAAATTATGATCGCCTCCAGAATATTCTCAAGCGCGAAGAAGACGAGCGCCGCAAAAAAGATGGCCAAGGCTTTCTCAATACACTCAGCGAAGATGCCGACTCAAAATTTGGGACAGTCGGCTGCGCTGCCCTCGACAAAAATGGCAATCTCGCAGCAGGCACATCCACGGGCGGCATGACCAACAAGCGCTGGGATCGGATCGGTGACTCACCGATAATTGGAGCAGGAACGTATGCCGACAATCGCACCGTTGCCGTCTCGTGTACAGGGCATGGCGAGTACTTCATCCGTCACGCCGTGGCGCATGATCTCAGCGCCCGACTCATGTACACCAATCAGACGATTTACCAAGCAGCTGACACCATTATTAACATTAATCTCAAAGAGATCGGCGCACTTGGAGGTCTTATCGCCATAGACAAATATGGCAATGTCGCCATGCCATTTAATACCAGCTGCATGTTTAGAGGCTACGCAAACAATGTCAAGCACGAAGTCAAACTCTTCAAAGAAGATGAATAGGATAATGGGCCATCCGCCGCCTTCGGCTGCGGTCGCTATGCTTCGTGGCTCGCTGTTCGCTCGGCCTCAGCCGCTGCATTTGCAGCGAGCTGAGTCTGCTTCATTTCATTCAGCACCACTCCGCAGCGCTTGTCCAACTTATGCAAACCCCGAAGGGGTTGAATTTCTATAGAATGTCATATTAAAATTTTAAATAAAATCTGAAAGGGTATGGGTTTTATTTATTATTAGTTGATTTATCCTATAAGAATTCAATCCCTTTGGGATAATTATTAAAAAGAAGTGTTTATGGCTGAGGGATGGAAGGTGATGTCTGAACTCCGAGTGACTATAAGGAACTCGGAGAGAGTGCCGGACAGCCCGACCTGAAGTGAGCTTTGCGAACGAAAGGGCAGCCCCAAATACAAAACCAACTCAAAAAGATGTGAACTCAATGTAAAGGCAAATCATTGAGTATTCATATTGACTTGACCTTCTACTCATATTTCAGGTAGATTAAGTCAGTAATTTTGTGCAACTTCAAGGGTATATGTCAGCATCACAATTTCGGATTTTGGTCGTCGATGACGAAGAAGATATTTTGGAGTTTGTTAGTTACAATCTTCGGAAGGAAGGCTACACTGTCGAGACGGCTGCGAATGGTCGCCTCGGTCTTGAAGTTGCGGATCGGTTTAAGCCGCACATGATTATTTTGGATATCATGATGCCTGAGCTTGATGGCGTCGAGACCTGCCGTGAGCTGCGCGCCAATCCAAAATACAATGATACGGTCATCGTGTTTTTGACGGCTCGAAGTGAAGATTATTCGCAGATCGCAGGCTTGGACATGGGCGGCGATGATTATGTCACCAAGCCAATTCGGCCGAGAGTATTGTTGAGTCGTATTGCCGCTTTGCTTCGCCGGCATCCAGACTCTGCTGATCGTTCTGCTACTAAGATGAAGCTCGGCGAGCTCACAATTGATCGCGAAAAGTTTATTATTAAAATAGGCGAGCGATCTATTGACATGGCCAAAAAAGAATTTGAGCTTTTAAATCTCCTAGCAAGTAAGCCTGGTAAAGTCTTTACTCGCGATGAAATATTCGCAAAAATTTGGGGCGCAGATATCATCGTGGGCAATCGCACGATTGATGTCTACATTCGAAAGCTCAGAGAAAAAATAGGCGACCATTATATTAAAACGATCAAAGGCGTCGGCTATAAATTTGAATTTTAGATAGTAATGTTACGCAATCCAACACCAAGTCAAATAGCTTTACTAGCAGCGACAATCATCTCGCTTGTCATGGCTGTATTGATCGGTCTAGTATCGCTGACATCAGATCAAGGATTTAGTATTTGGGCTATTTTAGGTTTTGCAGTTGTTATTTTTAGTTTGTCTTACTTCGTGATTTACATGGCGCTACAACGCTACATTTATCGCAAGATTAAATTAATTTATAAAACAATACACAGCCAAAAAGTATCAAAGGATAAAAAACGCAAAGTCAATATGGATGCGCCAATTATTGATGATGTGCGTCTCGAAGTGGAAGATTGGGCTGCTGACCGCGAAGAAGAAATTCAACAGCTCAGACTACAAGAAACGTATCGCCGCGAATTTATCGGCAATGTAAGTCACGAATTAAAAACGCCATTATTTAATATTCAAGGGTATTTATTTACGTTGCTCGATGGCGGCCTCGATGATGAGCAGATTTTAAAGTCATATTTAGAAAGAGCTTCTAAAAATGTAGACCGACTTAATAATATCATCGAAGATCTTGACATGATCTCGAAACTCGAAGCAAATAAGCTCGAACTCGATGTCAATACATTTGATGTATTCGCTTTGGCGATGGAAGTATTCGATGGCCTCGAGCTCAAAGCCAAAGCTCGCAATATTGCTCTCAAAGTAAAGGAAGGCTGCAACAGACCATTTGCTGTCAATGGCGACAAAGAACGCATCCGTCAAGTGATGGTCAATCTTGTCAGCAACTCAATTAAATACGGAGCCGAGGGCGGAACAACTCAACTTGGCTTATACGATATGGACAAGTATATCTTGATCGAAGTATCAGATAATGGCATCGGCATCGAAGAGAAGCATTTAAATCGTTTATTTGAGCGCTTTTATCGTATCGATAAAAGTCGAAGCCGCGATGCAGGAGGCACAGGTCTTGGTCTTTCGATCGTCAAGCATTTAATAGAAGCGCATAATCAAACAATTCACGTGCGGAGCACGCCAGGCCTTGGAAGTACGTTTGGTTTTACACTCGAAAAAGCTGCTTAGATTTAATCGGGCAATATCTCAACTAGATATTCGTCATAAAGCGCTTGAAATGTACAAGCCTTTAAATTGTCGTACGAATAAGTAGACTCTTCTTCTCCATTTAAAACGCAACGTATATAGCCGCGATTACAGTTGTCATCCTCAAAGAATAATGAAAATGTACATTCTTCTTCGCCGCCAAGAACTTCTTTCGAAAAGCGTCCTTCGCGCTTTCCTTTTATAAATTGCCCGCGGTAAACATCTTGAAATTCAGATCCAATATCTTCAATAAAATAGCGTCCTTTCGCTTCGATATAGCCAGTTTTATTCGGATCATTTAGATCATCAATGTCAGTCAAGACATACATCTGTTTGAAGCCATCCTTATTTTCAATATCAAGGCCAATAATATCCTCGACTTCTTGGCTTGATAATTTGACTACTCGAAATGAGTCTTCATTTTTATCATCTAAAAATTTGATCGCGCCGCCAAAAACCCAGCCTTCAAAATGATAATGCTTGACGAGATACCAATACTCTGCAATCGGTTCTCCACGCAGCTCGACCGTTTCTGTAAAAGAGCTTTTCTCTCCTAGAAAAATCATGCGTTGATTTTCTTGAAATGTAAAGAGCACTTCACTTTTTAAGTTCGGCTCAGCACGCATCCGAAGTTTATCAACGATCGCTTGAGCGTACAGAACGTCTTCTTCAAAATCTTCGGCGTCAGAAATAGGATCTGCCGCTTCTGTTGGTTCTTCTATTAGTTCTGCTTGGTTGTTTGTCGTTTCATTTTTGTTACAACTCATTGAACCAAAAAGCAGAACTATAATAAAGCACCAAAAAGTACTATTACTCTTCATGCTCTTCTAAATTATCTCCGCTCAAATACGAATTGTATAATTCAGTAAAGGCACATTTCTTTAAGTCTTCTACTTTATGAATTTCTTCTTCGCCTTCGCCGTGATATTTTAATAAGCCCCAGCTGCAGTCTCCTTCTTCAAAATAAATAGACGTGACACTGCCGCCTTCATAGCCCATGATGTCACATTCAAACAAACCGTCTTTTTCATCTTTTACGAATTTGCCTGTATAGCGATGCACAACATCGTAGCCCATATCAGCTACATGATACTTTCCGACAATATCAAATTTTCCATTTTTAATAATCTCACCCGTTGGTGTATAAAAAGCAGTATAAAAACCACGATAGGTTTTCATAAACTTTTCATCGGCGAGTTGTATTTCGAGAAAATTTTCGAGATCAACATGAGTGAATGTAATTTCCTTTTTAAAATCTTCGCCCGGTTTTGCAGTTGCTGGGAGCGGCTTCACTTTTGGCTCTAATGCTCCACCAAAGACCCAACCTGTTCCTTGTTCTTCGGCGATTTCGATTTTCATCCAAGGTGCTTTTATCTTTTCATCTCGTAATGTAATGATATCTTCAAACGAACTTTTTTCACCAGTCCAGCGCACTTCTTGACCCTCGCGAAGCGAAGTCATTACATCAGCTTTTAAATTGGGTTCAGCACGCACGCGCAGGTTTTCGACCATAGAGAGATACGCCATCGTGTCGAGAGCTGGCTGCTCATCCACGATTGATTCACTTACATCTTCTTGTGTCGAAGGTTCAGTAATGACTTCTTGCTCAGCATTTCCGCATGAAAAAACAAAAAATGAGAGCGCAAGAGAAAAAAGAAAAATGGAATAACGCATAATCAAAAAATTGTGATGCCAAAAGTATTGCAAATTTGAAGCAGTTTGCTTCTTAGCACGCATATTTGCTGACGAATACGACGTTTATGAGTACAAAATCACTTGCCTCTACAATTTTGATGGTTCGACCGAGCTGCTTTGGGTACAATGAACAAACAGCCAGCACCAATGCATTTCAATCAGAAGTCCAACTTGGAGCAAACGATATCGCAGATCTTGCACTTGCAGAATTTGATTTCGCCGTCGAAGCACTCAAGCGGCGTGGAGTAGATGTTCTTGTTGCGCTCGATTCAGAAGAGCCCAAAAAACCAGATGCCATTTTTCCGAATAATTGGTTTAGTACACATGCCGATGGCGTGCTCGTGACATATCCCATGTTTGCGCCTAATCGTAGAGTGGAGCGGCAGCAGCATATTATTGAATTACTTCAGCAAACCATTCATGTTCGCACACATTTACGTCTCGAGTCGTATGAAGCACATGATATTTATCTAGAAGGGACCGGCAGCATCATCCTTGATCGCCAAAATAAAATTGCGTACGCCAGCAAATCGCCGCGTACCCAAGAGCCAGCATTTACACATTTTTGTGATGCAACAAATCATTACGGCGTTTTATTTAATGCTGTCGATGCACATGGTCAAGATATTTATCATACCAATGTGTTGATGGCGATGGGACTTGATTTTGTCGTGATTTGTATGGATGCAATTCCAGCAGTTCAGCAGCCACGACTCCGACAGCAATTTGCCGAAACAGGCAAAACAATAATTGACATTACACACGAGCAAGTTGAAGCCTACGCAGGCAATATGCTCCAAGTTCAGACCAAAAAGGGCGAGCCAGTATTAATTATGTCAGAGCAAGCACGCAAGAGTTTACGAGCAGATCAAATCCTCACTCTCGAAAAACACACAAGCATTCTCGCTATTCCAATTAATACAATTGAATTAATTGGCGGTGGAAGTATTCGCTGTATGATGGCAGAGATTATGCCGCCCTTTGCTGGTTGATTTAATAATTATTTGGGGCTGCCCTCAAATAAAAAAAAGCCGAGAGAGTTTCTCTCGGCTTTTTTATTTCGGTCGGGCTATGCGCAGTACGGTAACCTAGCTTTCACATAATTTGCCATGTACTTGAGTACATGGCAAATTATGTGAAATCCACTCGCAAGCGAGTGCTGCTTCTATCCCTCAGCCAAAAAAAAAGAATTACAAAATTTCAAAAAATATAGAAGGCATTTTTTGCTGCGAGTCATTATCACCATGCAGCAAAATACGATCTATATAAATCCGTGTAGGTTGATCAAAATCCTGCAATTTGAGTCGTTGTTCGTCTGTGATGACACCATCCAATACCGAAAATGAAAGTGCTTTACCATACTGATTTTTATTGATTAGTGTTATATCAAATGAAATATAGGAATACGCAATAACTGGATGCTCAGAATAAACCAGTTCTATACCATCCATGGTATGAATTTGCTGCAACGAAATGAACTCAGAATCTACAATTTCTCCTTGTGAGACAATTCGAAAAATATCTTGACTTGTTTGACTCTCAGTCGCTCTATAACTAGAAAAACTTGTACAAAAAATAAGCAGCAGAAATGGAAGCAGAAGTTTCATAGTGTCGTGTTTCTATCAAAACGATAAAACAG
>JAHDHF010000031.1:0-13746 GCA_020631455.1 Saprospiraceae bacterium | reverse complement strand
AGAAATGGAAGCAGAAGTTTCATAGTGTCGTGTTTCTATCAAAACGATAAAACAGTAGTATTTATTGTATTACTTCCTCTGATATATTCTCTTTCGGATTCTTCCATATTTTAAAATACCAATAGATGAGCTGCCCAATCGTAAATCCGATAAACGTGATAAAGAGCCATTTTAATGGTTCATTTTCTTCTTTATTCAGATGAGGATTAGTATTAATGTGCATCATGTAGTAAAACAATAATCCAAACCCAAGTAGAAAGCCGAAAAAAGTAATACCAGATTGTATAAATACAGCCAGACCTACATTATCTCCGTACTCCTCAAAAAGATTTGGATCAAACAACGCACTATAAAACATTGGAATCATCATCACAAAAAAGCTCAGAATGCAGATGTTCGCTAATAGAGTAAGTGCTCCGAGTGATATTTTTTTAATTCTTGACATAATATTTTTTTACATGGAAAGTGAACAGAAGTTATTCAATTACATACGGTCGAAAGCCTTCTTCGAGAGTAGTTTTATCGAGCCAAAGTGTGCGGCCGCATTCGGCGATAAGTATGTCAGCTTTTTCCTCAGAATACTGGATTGAAGTATTGTGCAAAATTGTCAGCCATCGATCATTGACGTCTTGGCAAGATGTACGGAGTACAGTAATGGAAGTCGGATTGAAAATGTAGATACCAGGAACTGTACGGATTGCTTTGTATTTGTTATTTAAAATATCTAGACAATTTGGCGGGAAGCATTCAAGAAGTTGTTGACGTGCAGTAGTACAAGCTGCTTCTGTTTCAAAAGTTAATGTTGTCAATTCTATTTCTTGAAACCGATCTTTATTTTGTGTCTTTTTGGAGCGATGACTTGTCTTTGCTTTGAAGCTATATGAATCAACGCTGCTTACTTGATCGGCTATGTCTTTCAAAAATGAAGTACTTGATTTTTCGATGGAAAAATCATCTTCCATATAGTTTAGAAATGCTTTAGTGCCGCCAAGTTTCAAATTTGAATTAGGCGATTTTTGAGTCTCAACTTCTTTTTTTTGTATTGAGCCCGATTCTGTTGTTGTTTGGTCGAGTGTCTCAGAAGAATTTGAACAACTGAATAGAATGAAGCAGCTTACTATTATTAGTAGATATTTCATTTTAATTGATTTCTTGATTGAGTATTCTTAATTCATAATCTAAGTTTCCAAGTGAAAGGCTTGTAGCAATCTGTTCTGCTTCTGCCAGAGATTGAAAACCTGATATTTGACATTTTCCGCCTGCAATAACTCCTTGCACTGATGGAGCAGAAGCAACTTCATTATTAATGAGAATGGCAATAGGAGCATTATAATTTTGAAATGCTCGTTTTGTCATATTTTCAAAACGTTTCGCTCCATCAGAAGTAAATGTGATGAAGAGCTGAATATCTCCATGCATATCATTTACTCGTGCTTCGGCTGCTTGGATATGAGTATTATTTATGGGCGCTTTTTTTTGTTTGTCTGTGTCGATTACAAATATTTGATGAACTTCTTTTGAAGTAAATATTGTGTTTTTTGATCGGAATAATTGCATTTCATTGCCAGAGTCAAGAGTCGCCGAAAGCTGGTTCTGTACATAGTCAATACTATCAATATTGGTGCAATATCCGAGCACGGCTTTTAATCCATGAGATGGGTTGTTTGAGTTTGTAGTGTATATGTTTGGTGTAAAGGATCGAAATGTCTTTTTCAAATCTTTGATTTCTGATAATTCACTTGCTTCAAAAAAGCCTGTATGCCAAAATTCGATTGTATGATTTTGGAAAATGCCATTATACTGGTCGATAGTTAAATCGCCTTGGCTGCTCGTGACAAGTAGCTGCTTGTTCTCTATGGTAAATGACGCATCAAATATGTCGAGGCTTTCAAATCGCTGCTTGAGGGCTTCTATTACTTTTTGACTTGGTTGATTTTTTATGTCAATTGAAGTTGTTACAATTTTTTGCGGCATACAGCTCATGCACACTAATGCAACACTGAATATTAAAAATATGTATCTCATCACGCAAAGATAGTTTTTTGGACAAGCGCTGCGAAGTGGTGGCGCAGCCAGACGCCTTAATGAAATGTAGGCGGCCGAGCGAGCAGCGAGCCACGCAGCATAGCGACCGCAGCCGAAGGCTGCGGATGGCCCCAAATAAAAAAAACTGCTCTTCTCAAATCGAAAAGAGCAGCTTAATTATTGAGTTCTTAATGAATTAAGAATTATTCTCTAGGTATTCTTTGACCCAGTCGAGTGTGACTGACTTAGGCCGCTCAAGCGGCTGACCGAGTGCGCGTGCCCAGCAGAGTCCAGCCAAAACGCCCATCGCGCGGCTGACACCAAAGAGGACTGTGTAGAAGCTATACTCTTTCATGCCGTAGTGAACGAGAAGTGCGCCGCTGTGTGCATCGACATTTGGCCAAGGGTTTTTGACTTTGCCAAGCCCTTTGAGTATATCAGGAATGACGTCGAAGCCTTTCCAAACGACATTGATGATGTCAGAGTCTTTGATGTACTCGCGAGCAAATTCGCGCTGGGCGACGAAGCGTGGATCTGGCTGACGTAATACTGCGTGACCGTATCCTGGGATGACTTTGCCTGCTGCAAGTGTGTTATTGACGTAGTCTTTGATTTGCTGCTCTGTCGGCTGGCTTGTGCCGATTGTGTCGATCATGCGGAACACCCACTTGATGACTTCTTGATTGGCGAGGCCGTGAAGCGGCCCAGCAAGTGCGTTGAGTCCAGCTGCAAGTGATAAGTAGGCATCGCTCAGTGCGCTACCGACGAGCATCGTCGTGTGTGCTGATGCATTGCCACCTTCGTGATCAGCGTGTAATGTCAAGTAAAGTCGGACGAGTTCTTTCCAATCGCCATTGTCTGTGACGCCGAGCATGTGTGCGAAGTTGCCGCCCCAATCGAGTGAGATGTCTGGCGCAATATGATCGCCGTTGTGATAGCTGCGGCGATAAATGTAGGCTGCTACGCGTGGAAGGCGTGCGATAAGATTCATCGCATCCTCATAGGTTGGATCCCAATATTCAGTTTTGTTGAGGCCATCGGCATAGCGTTTAGCGAATTGGCTCGTCGTCTGCATTGATGCGACAGCGATATTAAACTGTGTCATCGGATGTGTATCGACTGGAAGCGCATCGAGTGTCTTGAGTGTGTGCTCAGGGATGACGCTGCGACGTTTCCATTGCTCTGAGAGCCATCGTACATCGTCTTCTGTAGGAAGCTCACCAGTGAGCATCAACCAAAAGAGACCTTCTGGCAATGGCTCTTTTCCGCCATTTTCGGCACAGGGCAAAAGCTCTTTAAGCTCTGGAATAGAGTATCCTCTAAACCGAATTCCTTCTTGAGGATCAAGGCGGCTTGTTTCGTAGAGCATGCTCTTGACACCACGCATTCCACCAAATGTTTGGCTAAGTTTGACTTGGTCAACTACTGTATCGCCATGTTCTTTGAGTACAGCACGCATTTCAGTAAATGTAGCGAGTGCTTTTTCTTTGAATTTTTCCTTGAGTCTATCCATCTGAGAAGGGGAATCCTAATTATTGTGGTGTTTTAATTTATGTCGGCTCGAATTTATGGAATTTTGAGCCATTTTTATCATGTCTCTCTAAGAAAATGTGTGCACACATAGTGAAACACTCTCGTTTATTTTACGTAATGATAACTAAGATCTAATTTGAACAGATGAACAGTAGTCCAGGACATACACTTCGATACTTCTCATTGTTTTTGATATGCTGGTTCATGTGTGCCGCTTTATTAGCTCAAAAGTCGAATGAAACGAAAGATGATAAACTGCAAGCAGCTACCGAGTTTTTTAATGCAGGCGACTGGGAAACAGCCAGTGAACTCGCATATAGTATCCTAGAGACTCTTGATCCAAAATCTGAGGAAGCTGGTGATATGTACTTTTTGCTTGCTCGAATTTTTAATGATAAAGTAGAATCAACACTTGCTCAAGAGCATGCTGAAAAAGCTGAACGGTGTTTTAAAGCTGTAAATCAGCAATCCAAACGTGCTGAAGCACTGGTCGAATTGGGACGATCATATACTGCTCAAAATAAATACGGCCAAGCTGTTGGGAATACTCCTGATGCTGCATTTCCATTAGCGCTACAACTTTTTTTGCAATCAAATAATTTAGAAAAAGCAGCTCCAGTCGCGGTCGAAACTGGTGATGTCAGAATGAATATAGGCGCATCAGAGGAAGCTGCTCTATCATATACTCAAGCGCTTGATTTATTGCAGCAAATGCAATTAAACGATCAGATACCGCTTGTACGTGCAAAATTAATTGATGCTTTTCTTGATCAAGGAGATGATGAATCTGCCCAAGAATTAATTGAAAAAAATAAACGCGTATCGCTCGATTCTGCTTCTATTATTTTGTCATTGATTCAAGAGGCAGAAATTGCTGCAATGAATAATCAAACTGCAAAAAAGCAGGCACTTATTCAGCAGGCTGAACGTACCTTAGTTTTACTTCCAATTCAAAAGGAAAAGCAAGCACTATGGTTGAGGATTTCATCGCTTTTTCAAAGTGAAAATGATTATAAAAATGCTCTTCGAACCCAGCGACTCGCTCAAGAAAGTGCGCAAGAATATGCAGCTATTGAAAAAAAGGAAACACTCCTAGATATTGAAGGAAAATATGCCGCCAGATTTGAATTAAAGGAAAAGGAAGCTGCACTTAACGAAAGTGAGCTGCGCGAAAAAACTCAACGACATCGAGTTTGGTTTTTAAGTCTACTGAGTATTTTAGGTGTTCTATTTACTGGATTTATTTTGTTTGCTCTTAAACGAATCCGTCAGTCAAATGTGCAATTAAAAAAACAGCAAGATCAGATACAAATACAAAATACTCAGCTTCAAGAATCGAATACAGAACTCGATAAACTCAATAAGAAAATCGTAGAAGAAATGTCGGCTCGCGAAGCAATTGAATCTACATCGCTCGGGAAGGATAAATTTCTCGCTACAATGAGTCATGAGATGCGGACTCCGATGAATGCAATTGTTGGTTTGACTCATGTCCTTTTTCAAGAAAATCCTCGAGATGATCAGAAAGAGCATTTACGCACCATTCAATTTAATGCAAATACACTTTCTGTTTTGATGAATGATGTACTTGATCATAGTAAAATTGAAGCAGGTAAACTCAGTTTTAATTCCCTAGACTTTGGCTTGCATCACTTGCTCAACGATGTCTATGATGCATATAAAATTGAGGCAAAAAGCAATAACTCTAAGCTTTCTCTTCAGATCGATGGCTCAATACCAAAACGAATCAATGGAGACCCAACTCGCCTCAATCAAATTTTATCAAACTTTATTTCAAACTCGATTCAAGCAGAAAAGAGTACGTCAATTGATGTAACAAATGCCCTCGTTTCAAATTCTGATCGCGAATTTGAAATCGAATTTTCAATTTTGGATAACCGATCTATAGAAGCTCATAATACGCTCAAACAACTTCTAGAAACCGATGTGCAAGTCAATTCTGACACGTATAAAAATCATGGCAGCGATATGCTTGGATTGGCTCTTGCCAAGCGGCTTATCGAATTAAAAAATGGGTCATTGAGAATTGCCAGAAATACGAATAATCAAACTTCGATACAATTTAGACTTCCATTTAAAGCTGCTCAACCAGAGACTGTTCAGGTCGCTCATTTTGATTCTCAAAAACTGAATCATTTATTAGGTGGAAAGAAAATTCTACTCGTAGAAGATAATACAATTAATCAAATCGTGGTCAAGAAGATATTGACTGAATGTGATGCAACAATTACAATAGCAAAAGATGGATTAGAAGCACTCGAAATAATAGCTCACAATAATTTTGATTGTATTCTGATGGATATACAAATGCCAAATATGGATGGCTACCGTGCGACTGCCGAAATTCGCCGTTTACATGACAAGCGAAAAAAGTCAATTCCAATTATTGCATTGACAGCATCTGCATTTGTGTCTGAGCAAGAAAAGGCTCGACTTTTTGGGATGAACGATCACATCGCGAAGCCATTTAGTCCGGAAGAACTCCTAGAAAAAGTAGCTAATCAATTTCAATAACTATTTTTTTATAATGGGCCATCCGTTTATTTTTTTTCTAACGAATATTCGATAGAAAAAAATAAACGGTCGCTATGCTTCGTGGCTCGCTGTTCGCTCGGCTGCTTCACTGTGTTCAGCATCTGGCTAGCGCCACCACTTCGCAGCGCTTGTCCGCTCACAGTGTGATAGTAGCACCCTTGACATCGGGACAGGTTGGCTGAGGGATAGGAGGCAGCGCCCGCTAGGGCGGCTTTTTCTTTTTCTATTCTTCAATAGAAAAAGAAAAAGCTAGGCTACCGTACTGCCGTATAGCCCGACCCGAAGTGAGCGAAGCGATCGAGGGGCAGCCCATAATGATAATCAATAAAAAGCCTCGATAATCTTTCGACTATCGAGGCTGAAAAGAGTTGAGTAATTTATTTATTGTTTGATGATTCGTCGACTTGCAAGAGCTGTATTCGATCGCACAACTACATTGTATAAGCCGCTCGGAAGAGTAGTCAGGTCAAGGGTTGTATTCACTTCTTGAATATTATCAAAACGAGTACTGTACACTCGGCTACCAGTCAGATCGAAGACGTCCACTTGTAGATTTTCTTGATTTGTTAACTCAATAGAAAGCTGGATAATTCCGTCGCTTGGGTTTGGCGAAATATCGATACTTGCTTCGAGTTCTGCTTGTGAGCTTGAGACGAGTGGATTAGAAACTTGAAGTCGAATAAATCGAGTCGTCTGAATGCCACTTGCAGTCCAGCCGCTGCCTGCTACATTAAAGAAATTTATACCTGGATTGTAGATCGTTCCTGAGCTCGCGATTCGAGTGCCAGCAGCAGTTTGGTATGTACCCACGGCATACGTGCCAGGAGTCAATGGCACATTGGGTAAGGGGAGTGTGTAGGTTTCTTGAGTAGAGACTGTCTCGACGATAGGACCAGCAGCTAATTGTGTATTGCTTGGATTGCCGCCTGGTGCTGAATAAATAACTGCTTGAAGAGTGTCTCCGTCTACTGGATTTTCGAGCCTGACGATGACGGCTTTTGCTGTGTCAGCTACGACTATATCATAAAGAGTGGCTACATAAGCCCAATCACTATTGCTGGCGAGATAGCTGCCAGTAGGCATATCATCATCTCGAGCATAAAGATCAGCAGAGACTTGAAATGGGATGCTTTGTGAGTTGTCAGTCGGATCGGAGTCAGTCACTGATCCGAGATCTACGCTCGCATCAAGCAAGTAGGAGCCCATCATAGGTGTACTGAGTATTGAGCCTGTGTGCTGGAATGAAGCAGCCGAAGGAACACTCGTAAATGCTTGTGTGCTGTTGTATCCTGCAGCTGTGACATCTATGTTAATATTGGCATTTGCAATTACGTTTGTACCAAAGTTTTGTGCTGTTGCGACAGGAGTAACATCTTGAACATGATTGACAGGGGTGCTCGTATATTGTAGTCCAGTCACAGAAACTAAAGTCGCATTATCTACTGCAGGAACGTAGTCTAAGTCATAAGCAATAAGCACATTATTGGGATTTGTTTGTGAAACACCTACGATTGTACGCTTTCCTGAAAAGAGTAAGTCGGTGATGTATAAACCTCCTGCTAAACCGCCTGTGACACCTACGTCTGGATCGACATCATGATTAACTCCAGCAGGTGTACCAGAAGGCATATTCAAAAGTGTTATAACATTTTGCGAAGCAGCGCTCCCTTGATTGTATACCCAAAGGTATGGTCCACCTGTGCTAGTGGCATCGTATGCTGCTCCATACATACCTGATAATCCATGTGTGCCTGTAGGGATAGAGCTGATCAATGCTCCAGTCATGCTGATTTCATCAATAGATGTGTTGAAATTGCCAATATAAAAGCCACCATTTCCTCCATCCGCATCGGGACTATATGTAATAAATCGAGCAACTTGACCGGCTGAGGTAATTGTGCCTGTAGAAGTTCGTGTGCTCGGATCGACAATGGTTATTGTTGTAGTCGCATTTCCGATGTACACATTTGTACCATCATATGTCATGCCTCGAGTACCACTGACACCAGGTATGACAAATTGGTCAATCAAAGTGCCAGAATAATCAAGTCGGCTGAGGGTGTCTGTAGCCCATCGGCTTACCCATATTTCTGAGGGAAGAACAACGACACCAGCATTGCCTGACCCACCAGTAGCAGCTGTTAAGTTATATTGAAACTCAATGTCCCACATAGCTTGAATGCTTGGAACATTTGGAAAGTGAATTTCGGACGTAGAGCGTTCGGCAGATGGAAATGCATCTTGTTGAGCCAAAACAGGGGCCCAGAAAATGGAAAGTGAAGCGCACAAAAAGAGTAAATACTTTATCATGAGATTATTCTAAAGTTAATGAATACAGAACATGTTCAAGATATAGGGAAAATCAATACAGGTCAAGCGATTGATTCACGTATTTTTGCGGTCTAGCTATGTATACAATACTCGTCATAATCATGATTTCGCTGATGGCAGCTCTGCTGTTTGTGAATTTGTATTTTAGAATACGCGTATTGAAATTGTATCGTAAGTTATTGTCTAATCGCATTGAGTTTACGGTTACAGATATATTTGATCGTGAGGCTTTAGAAAACGAGGTTTTGCCTCGTTATCCTCAACATCAGGACGATATCAATTCGTTTGTGAATCATATCCGATTTAGTATACGCTGTGCGATGGCGATGATTGTCATTATATCTGCTTTTGGAGCTGTTTTAATGTGGTATCGATGAAACAGTTTATTCTATTTTGCGTGGTTACGTTTAGTGTATTTCAACTGTTTGCGCAAGTTGATAGCACACGAACGAATAATCCATTTGAATTGCCTGGTCGCGGATTGATTATAACTCCTTTTATCGTTAATCCTGAAGTCAAAATTGATACTCCGATTGGAAATCCTTTTGAAGTAACGACATTCAGAGATGTTGATAAAGCAGTAGACTCTAGTGTAGTTTCACTCGAATTGCCGAAGTGGATACCCCAAACGAATCAAGAACTGTCAGAAGAGAATGATACACGATTTCAGCTCTTCTTTGGTGCGTTTGCTCTTTTGGCAAGTATTGCTTTAATGATCCAATTTCTCAAGCAGCTTAAAGAAGGCTTTGGTACGATAGTTCAATTTAATTTGTTCCAGCAGCTCGCACGCCAAGAATCTGGTGGGATAGCGTTTAGTCTCTTATACGGACTTTTTATTGTTTTAGTCTCTTGGTTGCTTTACAATACATTGAGGTATTTCGGGTATTTGCCTGATGTTAGTCTTTGGATTAGGCTTCCACTAGTACTTTTTGTGCTTGTCTTGATAATATGTTTAAGACGAGCCGCTATATGGCTGACTGGCCGTTTATTCCAAGCAGAAAAAGAAACGAAGATGTTTTTGTTTCAAGAAGCTGTAACCGCTTCATGTGCTTTGTTTCCACTTTTACTCTGTGTACTTCTTTCTACGTTTGGTCCCGAAAGCATTCGTATTTGGATGCTATACATCGGGCTCGGCATAATTGGCTTTTGTTTCGTCTACGTATTGATCAGAGGAGTTATGATTTTATCACTTTCTACAGAGTTCTCAATCATACGTTTTTTAAGTTACCTTTGCGCCGTCGAAATCGCACCTGCTGTCCTGTTGCTCAAGTTTTGGTTTATTTGGTCTGGGGCGTAGGTTTTGATTATTGTTCAACCTTCGAATTATTCTTGGATGGCTACTGAAAACGAAACTGAACATACTGTTCCGATGAAGTCTGTCAAGACTGTCTTGATCTCGCAGCCCAAGCCTGAGCGGAGTCCGTACTTTAAACTCGAAGAGAAGTATGGCCTTACAATTGACTTTCGTAAGTTCATTCAAGTAGAAGGATTTACAGCGAAGGAGTTTCGTAAGCAGCGACTCAAACTGAGTGATTTCTCGGCTGTGATCTTCACGAGTAAAAACAGTGTTCAGCACTTTTTTCGTCTAGTCGAAGAAACGCGTGATACGATGTCACCAGACACCAAGTATTTCTGCCTCAATGAAGCACTTGCATTGTATTTGCAAAAATTTATTGTGTATCGCAAACGAAAAGTTTTTAATGGCAAGCGAACACTAAAAGATCTGCAAGCTGTGCTCAAGCGACATAAGAAAAACGAGACATTCATCTATCCAACAAGTGAAGGCGGTCGAACTGACATTGCTGATTTTTTGGCAGAAGCTGGATTCAATTCTACAACATCTCCGATGTATCGTACCGTCAGCAGCGATTTGAGCGATTTGAGCGATATCACGTATGACATGCTTGTGTTTTTTAGCCCACTTGGTATCAAATCATTGCTTGAAAATTTTCCAGACTTTAAGCAAAATGATACACGTATTGCAACATTTGGAGGGAGTACGCTCCAAGCAGCTGAAGATGCAGGGCTGAATATACAAGTTAAAGCTCCACAGCCCGAAGCTCCTTCAATGACGATGGCTATCGAGCGATACGTGCAGCAGAGCAACAAAAAGTAAAACGATCTGACGGCAGCTTGGACAAGCGCTGCGAAGTGGTAGCCGAAAGGCTAGACGCGAAGCGGCCGAGCGAACAGCGAGCCACGTAGCATAGCGACCGCGACGACCATGAGCGAAGCCGAATGGGAAGGAGCGGATGGCCTAACTAGACACAAATAGGCAAGTAAAACAATGAAGTGCGACAAATAATGAACGACGGCGCGTTTCTTGATGTTAGGTTACAATCTATAGGCTGAATTTTTTTATCGATGATTGTTCGTACGCTTCTGTTGAGTTTATTTGTGTTTGCGTCGGTGCAGCTCTCTGCCCAGTATCATCCTCAGTATAGCTTGTTTGATTTTAATGCACATCAATTTAATCCTGCCTACGCTGGCATGGATGATTATCTGAGCGTTACTGGTGCTGTCCGCAAACAATGGGTCGGATTATCTGGTAGCCCATTGACTCAAAATGTCAATGTACACTTGCCATGGTTGTACACAGGTGGTGCAGTCGGCTTGAATATCGATAATGATCTGATCGGAGCTGAGCGTAATACATCAGTGACCCTCACATATGCACAGCACATCAATCTGTCAGATGATGCAACATTGAGTGTTGGTGTCGGGGCAGGACTCTTGCAGAAATCACTAGACGGCACAAAGCTGCGTACCCCAGAAGGCAACTACGAAGGCAGCACATTCGATCATAATGATATGTCGCTTCCGCTTGGTGTTTCTTCGGCATTTGCTCCACTCGTCAATGGCGGTATTTGGCTCCGCTTTGATCGACTTGACATTGGCGTTTCTGGGTTTAATCTTCTCGATAGTGAGTTGAAATACAGTTTCCAACAAGATGTCAGCATCAGGCTTGGGCGTACATTTTTTGCCACAGCTGGCTATAAGTTTGACGTAGCAGATCGTCTAGCCCTCAAGCCAATTGTATTTGCAAAAACAGACCTAGTTGAAACTCAACTTGAGGCTGGACTGCGAGCAACAATTCTTGACGATTTTCTTGTCTCATTGAGTATGCGAGGCTACAACGATGTGAGCCTTGATGCTGTGATCGTCGGCCTCGGCGTTAGAGTAGGCGAGCATTGGACGCTTGGTTATGGCTATGATGCGACACTTTCGGCATTACGGACAGTGAGCTCGGGCAGTCATGAGGTTGTGATCAAGTACAATCTTGGACGCGATATAGGTGGTCCGATACCGAGTAAAATCATCTATAACCCACGATATCCAGAGCGATCATTCTAGGTTTTTCTTTAAATCTGATTTTTGATGGGCCATGCGACTCGATAAAAATCTCGTCGCACCGGGCTGCTATGTAGCTCGCTGTACGCTCGGCTGCTCGTGCTGAGAGCACTCGCATCTGGCTGCGCCACTACGACGCATCCCTTGTCCAATAATACAAGTTGTTTTGGGCAGAACAAATACTGTAGCTGTAGGCAAATTATCAGTAATACTTGCAAAAAAATGCAACATTCTAGGCGCAGAATTCGTAAGTATTGTCAAGACTTTAAATTATCCAAAAAAGTCCTAAAAAAAATAAGCGAACGTGCAATAATGCGCTTTCGCTGCCGTTTAGACAAGGTATTTAAAGAGACTATCATCTAAAATTTTCAAAACAACATTCAACAAAGTTGAAATTTGAGTGAGAGAACCAAGATGAAAGTCTTTATATTTACGCACTAAACGACAAAACGTCGTCTTGACTTACCTAACCATATTAAGGTTTACTTAAGCATGAAAAACTTCTATCGCATCTTCGTATTCACATTTATTGTGCTTACACTCGCAGCCTGCGGGTCGCAAGATACTGGTCAATTGACAGGTGTCTTAAGTCGACCGAAATGGAAAGGCATTAATCCATACGGAATGGTCTATGTACCGTCAGGTACATTGCACATTGGTCCGAGTGACCAAGATGTCAATCACTCATTAGTGCAGCGTCAGCGAGCTATCTCTATCCAAGGTTTCTACATGGATGATACAGAGATTACCAACAATGAGTATCGTCAGTTTGTCTACTACATTCGTGACTCACTCGGTCACATGCTGCTCGGTCACGAAGGCGAGAACGGTAATGTTGACTGGGAACAAGAACTTGATTGGACTGAGCCAGACGAAGGAGTCGATGGGATCTACTATTCAGAAGGGGAGCGTTTCGCAGGTCGTAAAGAGTATGATACTCGAAAGTTTGTCTATGAGTATCAGTGGTACGATTGGAAAGCAGCTGCATACGATCGCTACAAAAGCAATCGCCGCGATTTCATCAAGAAAGACAAAGTAGCAGTCTACCCTGATACACTCTGTTGGGTACGTGATTTTACGTATTCATACAACGAGCCAATGACACGTAACTACTTTTGGCACCCAGCATTCGATGACTATCCAGTTGTCGGTGTAAACTGGAAGCAAGCTAACGCATTCTGCTACTGGAGAACTAAACTTTGGAACGAGTACGAAGCAAGCAATGGCAACAAAGGTGCTCAAGTCAATTCAGAAGACTTCCGTCTGCCTACTGAGCACGAATGGGAATACGCTGCTCGTGGTGGTCGCGATATGGCTCCATACCCATGGGGAGGATATTATGTCCGCAACGCAAAAGGTTGTTTGTTAGCAAACTTTAAGCCTGGCCGTGGTAACTATCCTGAAGATGGCGGCTTGTACACTGTACGTGCTACAGCTTATTTCCCAAATGATTACGGTCTGTACAATATGTCAGGTAATGTTTCAGAGTGGACTTCAAGTTCATTCAATGAAAACGCATACTCATTCCAGCACGATCTGAATCCGGACATCCGCTATGATGCCCAAGATGATGATCCAGAATCATGGAAACGTAAAGTCATCCGTGGCGGTAGCTGGAAAGACATTGCTTTCTTTATCCAGACAGGTACTCGTCACTGGGAATACCAAGACACAACGAAATCTTACGTTGGATTCCGTTCAGCATTGACATTCCTAGGTCGTTCCGCAGAAGACTTTAACTAGTCATTCAACTTACAAAAAAGAAGGCAGCAGCCTCACAACTCATCTGAAACAGATCATTTGTTTCCTTGGCATTTTGTTGCCTAGACCTTTGATTCGCTTCAGTTTATCACCCTTTATTCAACCTAACATTCACAATCACTAATTAACCAATAACACTATGAGTTTCCTGAAATCAAAAGGCTTCAAGTATCTCAAAAACCTCATCAT
>JAHDHF010000182.1:1682-3860 GCA_020631455.1 Saprospiraceae bacterium | reverse complement strand
CGCTTGTCCAAATCCTGTGATTGATGAATGAGCTTTCAGCACAAGAGCACCGTCGCTACGCGCGGCATCTCAGTTTGCCCGATTTTGGAGTCGAAGCTCAAGAACGGCTTAAAGCAGCTCGAGTGCTCGTCATCGGAGCAGGCGGCCTTGGCTCACCATTGCTGCAATATCTCGTAGCGGCAGGCGTCGGCACGATTGGTATCGTCGATCATGATATCGTCGATGAAAGTAATCTACAGAGACAAGTCTTGTACACGACTGCTGATGTCGGCACTCCAAAAGTCCAAGCAGCAGCAAAGCGACTTCGCGCACAAAATCCATTTGTCAAGTTTGATCTGTATCAAGAGCAACTCACTCGTAAGAATGCGATTGACATTATCTCACGCTATGCTATTGTAGCAGACGGCACAGACAATTTTCCGACGCGCTACTTAGTCAACGATGCCTGTGTCAAGCTCGGCAAAGTCAATGTTTTTGCTTCGATTTTTCAATACAAAGGGCAGCTCTCTGTTTTTAATTATCAAGATGAGAATGGTGAGCGCGGTCCAAATTTCCGAGATCTTTTCCCGAAGCCGCCGCCAGCAGGATCAGTACCGAGTTGTGCTGAAGGCGGCGTGATTGGTGTCTTGCCAGGCATCATGGGTAGCCTCCAAGCAAATGAAGTCATCAAAATAGCTGCTGGTATTGGGCAGCCGCTCTCTGGCAAATTACTTATGCTCGATGCTGCGACCCTGCAGGCGAATGTGCTTAAACTCTCCAAGAATCCTGAGAACACAATACGAGCTGAACAAGCCGAAGAAATTCAACTTATCGACTACGACGCGTTTTGCGGAATTATTCCTGCAAATGCAATTAACTCAATTTCTGCTGAAGAATTAATAAATAGACTTGCTGCTGGAGAAGATATTCAAATAATAGACGTGCGTGAGCCGATGGAATATCAACTCAATAATATGGGCGGCTTCAATATTCCTTTGAGTGAATTTCAGACTCGTCTAGCAGAAGTACGACACGATATTCCTGTTGTAATTCATTGTCGCAGCGGACAGCGAAGCAAGCAAGCAATCGAGCAGCTCAAGCACTTGCAGCTCACAAATGTATTGAACCTCGATGGTGGCATCCGTGCATGGAAAGAAGCTGGCTGAGGGATAGTAGGCAGCGCCCGAAGGGCGGATTTTTCTATTTTATTTTCTTTCCCTTTTAAAGGAAAGAATTAGATACAATTTAATAAAAAATAAAATAGAAAAAGCTAGGCTACCGTACTGCCGAATAGCCCGACCCAAGCGAAGCGAGGGGCAGCCCATTAAACCTTTGCTCAAAAAAAGGCTCTCAATAGAAAGCTGTATCTTTCTCCATCTAAATTGAACTCATGCCATATCTCGACCCCCACACGAGTTGGTCTGCTGCCGATGCGCGACATTTATTAAAGCGCACGACATTCGGGCCGTCAAAAGCAATGATTGATTCTGCTACAAGTCTCGGCTTAAATGCGACACTTGATGAATTATTTACAATCGATCCGCTGCCTTCGCCACCAATTAAATATCAGCCTGACGGGACTGGAAATGGTCAAGTTAATGATCCAGGAGTGCCGCAAGGGCAGACTTGGATTAATGGCGAAATTTTTCCGAGCTCTGCTCCAGTTGGAGATATTTCTCGAATTTTAAATTATCGTACGCAATCGCTTTATAGTTGGACGATGTTGCAAATTCAGCAACCCGTTATTCGGCTACGTGAAAAAATGTTTTTGTTTTGGCATAATCATTTTGTTACTGCAAGTAGTGACTTGCCGCATCGTACATATACGTATCAAAATTTATTGCGTGATAATGCGATAGGGAATTTTAAGCAGCTCACCAAAGATATTACAGTCGATACATTAATGCTGAAATATCTGAGTGGCAGTAGTAATACAAAAAATTCGCCGAATGAAAATTATGCACGCGAGCTGCTTGAATTATTTACAGTCGGTAAAGGGGATTTAATTGCACCTGGTGATTATTCGAATTATACTGAAGATGATATTCTTGAAATTGCAAAAATATTGACTGGATGGCGTGTTGCAAATCGACAAGATCCTTCAACACTTGTTGCGACTTTTGATAATACAAAACATACGACTGGAAGTAAGCAGCTCTCATACCATTTTAATAATGCAGTCATCGCAGAAAATGGTGC
>JAHDHF010000182.1:0-1582 GCA_020631455.1 Saprospiraceae bacterium | reverse complement strand
GATTTGGAGCAAGGAATTTATGATCATCCTGATGTAGCTGGTTGGAAAGCCTATTATCAAGAGCCGTTGTTTGATCGTGTTTGGGTCAATAATGTTATGCTGCCTAAGCGACAAGCATTTATGGAAGCACTTGTCAAAGGCGGCACTGTCAATGTCGGCGGCTCGAATGTGAATTTTGTTGCAATAATTCCTGTATTATTGATTACTATTGGAATAACAAATGCAAGTGATCCGAATGTGTTAATTGACACATTTGCAGAGCGGATGTTTAATTATCCAATTACAACTGCTCAGCGTACTGCATTAAAAGACTTTTTAATTCCAGGACTTCCTGACTTTGAGTGGACAGTTGAGTATAATAGTTTGCTAGCAAATCCAACGGACACGGCACTCCAACAATCAGTGAATTTAAAATTACAAAACCTTGTCGCTGCAATGTGTCAGATGGCTGAATTTCAAATTATGTAATCATGGGAAAGAAGCAACAATTATCTCGACGTAATTTTATGAAGATGACATCAATGGCGGCTTTGCCATTGACGCTCGGCGGCTTTCCTGTGCTTGCACAGGCGATGTCTAAGTCATCATTATTTCAAGCAGAAAATGATAAAATACTTGTCTTAATTCAGCTCATCGGCGGCAATGATGGACTCAATACAGTATTCGAACAATCACAATATGCCAATTTGCAATCTGTCCGCTCGAATATTATAATTCCGCAGAGTTCGATTATTCCATTAAATCTTGATACAGGGCTGCATCCAGTGATGACTGGTATGCAAGACGTTTGGAATAAACAGAAACTCGGTATTATTCAAAATGTAGGGTATCCAGATCAAAATCGTTCGCATTTTCGATCCACAGATATTTGGAATTCTGCGTCGAGTTCGCAAGTGTATGAATCGCGTGGTTGGATCGGTCGATATTATGATATTAATTATTCCAATTATCCGACTGGCTTTCCAAATGCGACAAATCCGCATCCATTTGCGCTGACAATTGGAAATATCGTTTCAGAAACATGTCAAGGAGCGAGTACGAATTATTCGCTTGCGATTGAAGATCCATTTAATCCAGGCTCTGCATTTGCAGGAGCGGGAGGTAATGTTTCAGCCAATTGTTATGGCGATGCATTGACGTTTTTAAATGATACAATTGCACAAACAAATGCCTACGGCGCAGTCGTCGAAGCAGCAGCCAATGCTGGAAATAATTTGACGACAAAGTATGATGATTTCGGTAATACAGAATTGGCAACCAAATTAAAACACGTTGCTCGACTTATTTCTGGCGGACTACAGACTAAAGTTTATATCGTACAAATTGGCGGCTTTGATACACACGATAATCAAGTCGTCAATGGTGCAAATGATACAGGCACGCACGCCGAATTATTGAAAGAAGTGTCTGATTCGATTTGTGCATTCCAAGAAGATATTGAATTATTAGGCGTTGATCATCGTGTCGTTGGTTTGACGTATTCGGAGTTTGGTCGCCGCATCAGATCCAATGGTGCGCTTGGTACAGATCATGGTGATTCTGCGCCATTGTTTCTATTTGGAAATTGCGTCGAAAATCAGCT
>JAHDHF010000181.1 GCA_020631455.1 Saprospiraceae bacterium | reverse complement strand
CTTAAGGCTTTTGCGGCTGCTTTGGTGCGCTGCTGCTCTGTGATGACATGACGCGCCCGCATCTGTAACCGCTGATGCGGCAAGACTGAGGCATGATCAAGACTCGCATCAACGAGATGTTTGATTTGCGGCTGCCGCGTTTGAATAAATTCGAGCGCAGCATTGCAAGTATCACGACGCATATTGTAGGCCGATCCTGCGAGTGTGCGCGGTGCTTTGGTGTCGATGATGACAAGCTGCGTATCTCCGAAGTCGATCGGGACGGCTTGATGTGTCTGTGCTGCACAGTCAAGCAGCATCGCTGCCTTTGGTAAATTGTGCGCGATCACATATTGATCCATGATGCCGCATCTGACGCCAGCATATTGATGCTCGACTTGCTGCGCGAGTTGAGCGATTTTAGTATTTGAGATATCGAGATCAAGCCACTCAGCAAACAGTTTAAGACACAATACCGTCAATGCTGCCGAGGACGACAATCCGCTGCCGATCGGTAAGCTGCTTTTGAAATAGAGATCAAGATTTGGGAGTTCTGGATTTGAATCTGAAATCAAATCCCAAGCACCAAAAATGTATGCGCCGTATCCTTTGGAGTCTTGATGGATGATTTGAGCTTGATCGTCCATTCCTTCGCTCATCACACGCAATCCGAGACCTGAATTTGCCTCAAAAGCGGCATGAATACCGAGCGAAATACACATCGGCAAAACCAAGCCACCATTATAATCAATATGCTCTCCGATGAGATTGACACGCCCTGGACTAAACCTAAGTTGTGGTTCGGTCTTAGTTTGAAAAGCTACTTGAAATTGCTGAATCATTTAGCTAAACGGAGATTGATACACATCACGAAGTTGTTGAGCAGCCTGATCGACATCGACTGTATTAGCAGCCGCCCATGCACCAGTTTCACTACTTGCATTCCACTTGATCGCAGTTGAGCTCCGTAATGGCGGGTAAAACTCAATATGAAATCTGTAATACTCATGCGCTTTTGGATAATGCCTAGAATTAACTGGCGCTTGATGCACACACATCATGTACGGAAAAGGGCGATCAAACAAATCATCAAAGGCTCGGACGAGCGTTTTGAGATGCAATGCAAGTGATTTGCTGCTCGCTTCATCAAGCTGACTTAATGAAGTGATCTCGTGTTTTGCTACGATGTGGATACCATAGGGATATTCGCAATACTCTGGGATGAAGGCGGCAAAATGCTCGTCTTCGGCAACGAGTCGATCTTGATGCGCTTGTTCGTCTGCTCGAATATCATCCATGAGATTTTGTCCAGTCTCCTTGTGATATCGTCTGCATTGCTCGAGCTCGCGCTGAATTTTGAGCGGCACAAATCCATAGCCATACAGTTGTCCGTGCGGATGCAGCATCGTCACACCGACTTCTTCTCCGCGATTTTCGAATGGAAAAATGTATTTGATCCTTGGATCAGCTGCTAAAGCAATGTGTCGAGCTTTCCATGTTTCGACCAATTCAAGTACATGATCATCGTCAAGGTCATACAAGCGCGCATGATGATCTGGACTATACAAAATCACTTCACAATGCCCGACTGGCGGCTGCTTGGCGGAGCGCTCTGTAATGTGAGGCGTCTTGACTTCTTCGAAATCATCGAGTTTCAGCGCAGGAAAATCATTGGGATAAACGTGTACACGATAATTATCGGGCACTTTTTCGCTACCAGGGCAAAATGGACAAGCAGTCGTTTCCAGATTTGGGCGCTTTTGTCTATTTGAGGCAACGATTGTCCATGTCGCGAGCAAAGGATTCCAACGAAGTTCGTGGCTGAGGCTCACGACTTAGTAGCAATGTAGTCGTCTACGAGATCTTCGAGCAGATCAAGTGGCACAGCACCATTTGTGATGACGACTTCATGGAAATCACGAATGTCGAATTTGTCTCCTAGAGCTGTTTTCGCCTTTTCGCGCAGCTCAAGAATTTTGATCATGCCGATTTTGTAAGCTGTTGCTTGTCCTGGCATCACGATGTGGCGCTCCACCATTTTGATGCAGTCACTTTCAGCATTCGGCGTATTCGTTTTGTAGTAGCGGATGCCTTCTTCGCGCGTCCATTTCTTACCGTGGATACCGGTATCGACGACAAGACGGCATGCTCTCCAAAGCTCCATCGCGAGGCGGCCAAAATCACTGTACGGATCAGAATAAAATCCCAGCTCTTTTGGGATATACTCAGAGTACAATCCCCAGCCCTCGATGTAGGCCGTGTAATTGCCTCCGTAGCGACGGAATTTCGGCAGCGTTTCCATCTCCTGTGCGATACTAAGCTGCATGTGATGACCTGGAATGGCCTCGTGATAAGCGAGCGCTTCCATTTGATATTTCGGCATTGCACTCATATCGTAAGTATTCGCATAATAAATACCAGGGCGGCTACCATCTGGGGCAGGTCGATTGTAAAATGCTTTTCCTGCGGATTGCTCGCGATATGGCTCTACTGCTTTGATGATAAGTTCTGCCTTAGGCTTTGTCAAAAACAAGCCATCAATTTCGAGCCTAAATGAGTCAATGATTGCTTCAGCATCAGCCATATAAGCAGCTTTTCCTTCATCCGTATCTGGATAATAAAATTGCTTGTCATCACGCATGAATTTGAAAAAGTCTTGAAGTTCGCCTTCAAATTCGACTTTCTTCATAATCGCTTTCATTTCAGCATGAATGCGATCAACTTCATCTAGACCAATTTGATGAATTTCTTGCCATGTCAAATCGGTCGTTGTAATATCTCGAAGAGCGTAGTTGTAAAATTCTTCTCCATTCGGAAATTTCCAAACACCATCATCAGTAGAAGCACGATCCTTTTGCTTATCTATAAAGTCAATTAAATCGTTGTACCCAGGCAATACTTTTCCTTGTAGAGCAACTTTAGCAGATTCGAGAAGCTCATCTTGATTATCGAAGTCAGCTGTTTTCTTCTTGAAGTCAGACCAAATTGCAGAAGGCTTCTCTTCATCATTTGTAAACGGATAGCCAGTGATGATATTTCTACAATCACGAAGGACATGATCATACACAAATCGCGGTGGCATAATTCCATTTTCTTCACGAGTTGTCAGTCCTGACAATAACTCATCCATGACGACATCGACTTGATCGAGGCGCTTGATATAGGCTTCAGCATCTTCTTGATTATCAATTTTATGATAATTCATAAAAAATGAAGGCAAGCTGCTATGACGCCCAAACATTTGATTGACCGGATAATTGTGATTTCGCCATTTATAATCTTCTATTTCTTGCAGCGTTTGATTTTTAAGCATATTGTAGCTCAACAACGTTGCATCATCAAATGAAGAAATATCCAATTTATTTAATTGCTCGACGACGTTTTTTGCAAAATCTAAATCCTCTTGTGCACGCTCATCAGTACGAGGTGTCCATTGATCATAATCCTTTTTGATTCCCATGAACGTTTGCCATTCTGGATCACGATCTATATAACTGTCAAAAATGTCATCAAACTGCTTGACTGCTGCTTGACTTTCAGCATTAGAAGTTGATGATGCTTGATCATCAATACTTGTACGATCGCCGCAAGCAACAAAGACAAAAACTAGCAAAAAGAGAGATACTGTTGAAAAGCCCTTCATAGTAAAACAAATAGTGTACACCGAAGATACAGTATCATGTTGAAGATTGTATACACTTGGGGCTGCCCGCTCACTTCGCTTGCGGTCGGGCTATACGCAGTACGGTAGCCTAGCCGCCTGCGCTTTGCTTGGCGTCCGCTTCGCTTCGCTTGCGCTGCTCCTATCCCTCAGCCAAAAAAAGCCCAATGCAGGTATTTTCTGCACTGGGCTTAATAGAAGTTACATTCTAAAAATTAATACTGAACGATCAATTTCGTTGAAGCGATAACAGCTCCTTGTGGATCACG
>JAHDHF010000180.1 GCA_020631455.1 Saprospiraceae bacterium | reverse complement strand
ATAGCCCGACCTCGCGTAGCGAGGGCAGCCCCAATGTTTCTATTAAAAAATTAAATGGTTTAATTCAGCTGATCGAGTGCTTCGAGAATAATATCGCAGGCGGCATGTATTTCTTCTGGGGTAATGATGAGCGGTGGCGCGATGCGGAGACATCTATTATTAAATAAAAACCAATCTGTAATTAATCCGCGCTCTAGACAATGCGAAATCGCAGTCAGCACAGTATCAAAATCTTGTAGTTCTACCGCAAGTAAAAAGCCGATGCCGCGTACATCAAGGATGTGTTTGTGCTTGAGTCGCTGCTTGAAGATCGCAGAGCGAGCAGCGACAGTCGAGATATGATCTTCGGATTGGAGTGTGCGCAAGGTCGCGAGCGCAGCTGCACATGATACTGGATGCCCACCAAAGGTCGTGATGTGTCCAAGGACTGGATCGTGCGTGAGTGTTTGCATGTGCTTACGCCGAGCAGCGAAAGCACCGATCGGCATGCCGCCGCCCATGCCTTTGGCGAGCGTGATGATGTCGGGCTGCACGCCGTAGTGTTGATGTGCAAAAAGGCTGCCCGTACGTCCGTAGCCAGTTTGTATTTCATCGAGGATTAGAAGTGCGCCGACTTGATTGCATCGGGCTTGAAGCTGCTTGAGGTAATCAAGATACGGCACAGTGACGCCAGCTTCCGCTTGTACAGGTTCGGCGACGACGGCAGCTGTCTGCTCTGTGATTTGCTCCAAGCAAAATGCACAATTGAAAGCGATGTGCTTGATGCCTGGCAGCAATGGTCGAAATGCTTGCGTGTAAGTCGGATCACTCATCAAACTTGCCGCTCCTTGGCTGCTGCCGTGATAGGCATTGGTCATGGAGATGATCTCGTGTCGCCCCGTGACGCGCTTGGCGAGTTTCATGGCGCCTTCGACAGCCTCGGAGCCACTATTGACAAAATACACGCTGTCAAGCTCGCCGCCGAGTGCTTGGCTGAGCTCTGTGGCAAGTTGCGTCTGTGGAGCAAGGACGTACTCGCCATAAACCATCGTGTGCATATAGCGACCTGCTTGTTCTTGCACAGCTTTGACGACCGCAGGATGTTGATGCCCTAGACTGCTGACGGCTATACCGCTGATGAGATCGATGTACGGTTTGCCGCTCGTGTCGTAGAGATACACGCCATCGCCATGCGAAATCTCGAGCCCCATAGGAGCAGGCGATGTCTGCGCGACATAGCTTAAAAATTGTTGTCTCATCGAGCTCATAGCACAAAGATGTCGCGCATCGAGTCAATGCGCTGGTTTTCTTATCGATTGAGCCAAGCAGCTTTGAGCTTGGCGAGCTCCATGTGATCGGTGACGAGGACTTCGCGCGGTTTGCTACCTTCGCTCGCGCCGACGATGCCAGCAGCTTCCATTTGATCCATGATGCGGCCAGCACGATTGTATCCGAGCGAGAGCTTGCGCTGGATCATCGAGGTCGAGCCTCGACCATCATTGACAACGAGCCCAGCGGCATCCCAAAAGAGTGAATCTACTTCGTCGATTTTGAAGCCGCCGCCACCTGGGCCTTCTGCTGTACCGTATTCGGGCAGCAAGAATGGATCGGCGTAACCTTGTTGATCTGAGATAAATGTGATGACATTTTCAACTTCGTGCGTGTCAATAAATGCACACTGCAAGCGAACGACATTGCCATCGGTGCTCAAAAGCATATCTCCGCGACCGATGAGCTGCTCGGCGCCACCTGTATCGAGGATGGTGCGCGAGTCTATCTTGGATGTCACCTTGAATGCAAGTCGTGCTGGGAAATTGGCTTTGATCACACCCGTGATGATATTGACAGATGGACGCTGCGTGGCGATAATCAAGTGAATACCAACGGCGCGTGCAAGCTGCGCGAGGCGACCGATCGGCAGTTCGACTTCTTTGCCTGCTGTCATGATGAGATCAGCAAACTCGTCAATAACCAAAACGATGTATGGCAAAAAGCGATGTCCTTTTTCGGGATTGAGGCTGCGCTTGACGAATTTGTTATTGTACTCACGGATGTGACGCACTTTGGCTTTCTTGAGCAAATCGTAGCGCTGATCCATCTCGACGCAAAGCGACATCAATGTTTGGACAACTTTGGCTGTCTCAGTGACAATTGGCTCTTCTTCGTCGGGCAAAAAGGCGAGGAAATGCTTTTCGAGCATTGAGTACAAGGAGAGCTCAACCTTTTTCGGATCGATCAAAACGAGTTTGATCTGCGATGGATGCTTTTTGTAGAGCAGCGACATCAAAATAGTATTGATACCGACAGATTTACCTTGCCCTGTTGCACCTGCTATGAGTAAGTGCGGCATACGTGCGAGATCGACGACGAAGACTTCGTTTTGAATGGTTTTCCCAAGCGCAATCGGCAAGTCCATTTTGACGCGCTTGAATTTTTCGCTAATCAAAACTTCTTTGAGCGAAACGATCTGCGTTTTGCGATTTGGGACTTCGATACCGATTGTTCCCTTGCCTGGTATAGGTGCGATGATCCGAATACCAAGAGCAGCTAGACTGAGTGCGATATCATCTTCAAGGCTACGGATGCGGCTGATTCTGACGCCAGGAGCAGGCACGATTTCATAGAGCGTTACAGTCGGTCCGATGGTCGCTTTGATCTTCGTTACATCAATTTTATAATTCTGTAGCGTCGTGACGATTTGCTCTTTGTTGGCTTCGAGTTCGGCTCGATCGACTTCAAAATTGACATCTGCATAATCATCGAGCAATGCGACGACAGGATTTTCATAAGAGCTGAGGTCAAGCGTTGGGTCATATGGATCGAGGCCGTCTTTGTTTTCTTGTTGGATACTGAGCGAAGTCGACTGTTCATCTCCTTTTGGTACTTCTATTTCGAGGCCGCTGTCTGTTGTGAGCTCAGGCTTCTTTGGTAGATTGACTTCGTCAAAATCGATTTTTGATTGCTTGCCTGCTGGCTGAGGATCGGCAGCATGTGGCACAGGGTCATCAGCCTGTATTTGAGTTTTTGGCTGAATGATTTCAGGATTGGGTTGCGGCGGCACTTCAAGTGCTTTTGGAGCAGCAGGTTTTGCGATGACGGCTTTTTCTGGTCGCTTTGTAAAGTTGAAAATCGAGAGAATTGCTTGGCGGAATGTCAAATCTGTTTTTTCGCCGACCTTGCCCCAGAAGCTTTTTTGTACTAAGTCAGGAACGTCAGGATTAAAGACCCAGACAAAAATCAAAATGAAAGTCGAGATGATCATAAGGATCACTCCAAAATGACCAATCAATCCAGCTAGCCAAGAAGCAATACCGCCGCCGATACCGCCGCCCCAAGGGAACGGGCTTCCTTCAAAAATAAATGCAAGCACAACGGACAACCACAGCATGACAAGCAGTGGAATGATGTACGAAGTCCTGAGGATCGGTCTCGGTAAACGAAACAGAAGATTTTTTGAAAAAATAAAGAGCAGACCAACTAGAATAAATGACGGCAAGCCAAATAAATAGTAGAAATGGAAGTGAGATAAATATGCTCCAACCCTTCCGAGCGGATTAGCAACAGTATCACTTGTCGTATCAGACCATCGCAATGACAAGACTAAGCTTTGATCTTCTTGCCATGTAAACAAATACCCGACAAAAGCGACCAGAAGAAAAACAGCAAAAATTCCAGTCAAAACTCCAAAAATCATCGGCCATCGCTCATCCTTGAGCGCTTCCTTAAACATTTTAGAGTGCTGCGAAGTCTTTGCCTTTTTTTTGGTAGTCCGTTTTGCCACTGAGATTTATTTAGGGTCAAGAGCAAATGTACATAGATCAAGCCGCCTACACACATCTCTGTCCTCAAAGCTGCCTATCAATTGATCTGCTGTGTATCTTTGCCGCGCATTTGGCTCAGTAGCTCAACTGGATAGAGCATCAGACTTCGGATCTGAGGGTTGAGGGTTCGAATCCTTCCTGGGTCAC
>JAHDHF010000179.1 GCA_020631455.1 Saprospiraceae bacterium | reverse complement strand
TGATCGGCCGAATGCTGTATGATACGAAGAGCATCTTCGAAGATCAGTATGACGCGATCAGCGAAACGAGCAAGCGCCGCGGCGAAGAAGGCGTCAACCTTGCACTTCTGACTGATGGCCTCAAAGCTGAGCGTGAGCAAGGCATCACGATTGACGTTGCGTACCGCTACTTCGCGACTCCAAAGCGTAAGTTTATCATCGCAGACACGCCTGGTCACGTCCAGTACACACGCAATATGGTGACTGGAGCGTCTACAGCCAACCTTGCATTGATCTTAATCGATGCACGTAAAGGTGTCGTAGAGCAGACACGTCGTCACGCATTCATCGCATCATTGCTGCAGATTCCGCACTTAGTGGTTTGTATCAACAAGATGGATCTTGTTGACTATTCAGAAGAGCGTTTTGAAGAGATCAAAACTCAATTTGAAGAATTCAGTGTCAGACTTGATGTCAATGATATTCACTTTTTACCGATCTCAGCTCTCGTAGGCGACAATGTCGTACACAAGGGCGACAACATGGATTGGTATCAAGGTCCGACACTTCTTTACGTTCTTGAAAATGTCCATATCGGTAGCGATCATAATTTGATCGATTGCCGCTTCCCAGTGCAGCATGTGATTCGTCCGTATTCTGATGAGTACCACGATTATCGTGGCTATGCTGGTCGCGTCTCTGGTGGAGTATTCAAACCAGGCGACAAAGTCATGGTTTTACCAAGTGGCTTTACAAGCAAAATCAAGAGCATCGAAACATTTGATGGGCCGCTTGAGCAAGCCTTCCCGCCACAGTCTGTCACTATTCGCCTCGAAGATGAGATTGACATCAGCCGTGGCGATATGATCGTCCGTGAGAATAATGTTCCTGATGCGGAGCAAGATATCGACCTTATGGTTTGCTGGTTTCATGAGAAGCCAATGCAAGTACGAGGTAAATACGCTTTGATGCATACGACGAAAGAAGCTCGCTGTATGATCAAGGAAGTTGTGTACAAGATCGATATCAATACACTCCATCGTGATCTAGAAGGCAAGCAAGTCGGAATGAATGACATCGCTCGTATCAAGATCCGCACGACAAGTCCGCTTTTCGTAGATTCGTATCGCCGCAACCGAATCACTGGTAGCCTCATCTTAATTGATGAAGCAACAAACCAGACTGTCGGTGCTGGTATGATTATCTAATCCTCGAAATTAAAGGCGTGAAAAAAGCCCTCATAACAGGCATTACAGGACAAGATGGGGCGTACCTCGCAGAGCTGCTGCTCTCAAAAGGCTACGAAGTACACGGCATCAAGCGCCGCTCATCGAGTTTTAATACTGAGCGGATTGATCACATCTATCAAGATCCGCACGTCGAAGATTATCGTTTCCGCTTGTATTACGGAGATCTGACTGACTCGACAAACATCATTCGCATCATACAAGAGGTGCAGCCAGATGAGATTTATAATCTCGGTGCGATGAGCCATGTCAAAGTCAGCTTTGAGATGCCTGAGTACACGGCCAATGTCGATGCACTCGGTACGCTCCGTATCCTTGAAGCAATTCGCATACTTGGTTTGACTGAGAAGTGTCGCTTCTATCAAGCATCAACATCGGAACTGTACGGACTTGTACAAGAAACACCACAAAGCGAAACGACGCCATTTTATCCGCGCTCTCCGTACGGAGCAGCCAAAATGTATGCGTACTGGATCACAGTCAATTATCGCGAAGCCTACAATATGTACGCGTGCAATGGAATTCTCTTTAATCATGAGAGTCCGATACGTGGCGAAACATTTGTGACGCGTAAAATCACGCGTGCTGCTGCTCGTATCGCACTTGGCAAGCAAGACACACTCTTCCTCGGGAATCTTGATGCGAAGCGCGATTGGGGACACGCCAAAGACTATGTCGAAGCGATGTGGCTGATGCTGCAGCAAGATCAAGCAGAAGACTTTGTCATCGCGACAGGTACGACGACGACTGTTCGTGATTTTGTAAGAATGGCGTTTGAAGAACTCGGGATCACACTCGCATTTGAAGGCGAAGGCATCAATGAAAAGGCTCGCGTTGTCAGCTGCTCAGATCGCGACTTCCAGATACCTGAAGGACAAGTTGTCGTTAGTGTTGATCCGCGCTACTTCCGACCGACGGAAGTTGATCTCCTTGTAGGAGATCCAACGAAGGCAAAGACAAAACTCAACTGGCAGCCGAAGTACGATCTTCAAGCACTCGTCAGTGATATGGTCTCATCTGATCTACGACTTTTTGTTGACTAGAAGTAGATGAGTCATCTCGATCAATCGTATTGGAGCAGCCGATGGCAAACTGGTCAAACTGGCTGGGATGTTGGGCGTCCAACATCGATCATGAAACATTTGATCGACACGTTTCTGCTTGACAAAGATGCTCGAATCCTTGTCCCTGGCGCTGGCAATGCCTACGAAGTCGAATATCTGATTGAGCAGGGATTTACAAATGTCTTCGTCCTTGATTGGGCGCAAGAGCCGCTCGATCACTTTAAGCAACGTAATCCAAAATTTCCTGCAGAGCGATTGATTTGCTCAGATTTTTTTGATCATTCTGGCAATTACGATGTCATCCTTGAGCAGACATTTTTTTGTGCATTACCGCCTCATTGCCGCCAAGATTATGTCAAGCAGATGAACAGTCTTCTTTCGAAAAATGGAAAACTCGTTGGAGTTCTTTTCCATTGGCCAGAGAAAGTTGATGGGCCGCCTTATGGTGGATCAATAGATGAATACAAGCAGCTTTTCTCTCCGCTTTTTGAAATAGAACGACTCGAGATGACTACTCACTCAATAGCACCTCGCAGTGGTCGCGAATGTGAGCTTATCGCGAGATGTATCAAGTAAATAGGAATCAATAATTATGGGCCATCCGCAGCTTGCAGCTGCGGTCGCTACGTTTCGCAGCTCGCTATTCGCTCGGCCGCTCCTTGCAGTCGCGTCTGCCTGTCGGCACTGCTGCACATCGCTTGTCCGCCCCACTTATGAGAAAAATATGGATGAAGATTGCAAAATTTCGCTATATCTTTATATTTCATGGTTATGCGCACTTTTTCAGGCGTATATCATGGATATTCCATGGTTATGCGAATTTCGCTTTTGCTAGTGATTTACAAGGTTATGCGAACATCTATATGTCAGTTATGCGAAATTTCGCATATTTAGACCGATCTGCTGCAATCCCTTCGGGATTACAGCAGATCGGGGAAGGTATGAGCCTTTTCCGCCCCGAAGGGACGGACAGAGATCACTCGGTATGGAGTCATACCGAGTACAGACTCATACCTTCCCCGTTGTGTGTCATTAGAAAAAAAGAAAAACCAATTACAAAAATGGATTGGAAAACATTAAAGAGTCAAATTTATTTTTGGGACGGAAGTTGGAGAGATATTTATGTCCAGAATACAAAATCAGAAGATTGGGAAAAGTGGGTAAACTTGGTGAATGAGAAATACAAAATAAATTGGCATAATGGTAAAACAAATCAAGCAGAGACTAAAATTGAGTTCGATATAATTAAAGAGTATTGGGACGGAAATGGAGAGCTGTGTTCAACAGCAAATATATTTCTGAATGAAATACAAGTAAATGCTCACTTCTTTGATGACTCAGAAATTGAAAATGATATTGATCCAAGAGAATTCAAATCAATTGATGACCATAACAGATTAATTGGGTATTTAAAATCAGTTTCAACTGCTTGTGAAAAAGAAGTAATTGTAACTATTGAAAATTCTCCTGAACATGTTTTGATGAAAGTCAATGGAAATGAAGTCCAAATAATCGAGTATTAGAAAACAAATTGAAAAATAAAAACGAACACACAACATTGTACATGGCGTTCATGCTCCTATCGTCGCACGACGCATGTACTGAGCGTTGGCAACAATTAGAAAAAAACTCAAAATGAACAAAATATCAATAATTGGAGG
>JAHDHF010000178.1 GCA_020631455.1 Saprospiraceae bacterium | reverse complement strand
GACACTTCCGCAGACGAGTAAAACGTCGTTATTTTTCAGTGATCTTTTTGCTGCTAAAAATGCTTCTTTAATAGAATGATACATTGAATAACTTGCTTCGTTTTCTATTAATTGTTTTTCCAAATCATCAAGTTGCATTGCTCGTGGCTGCTTGACTCGACTTGCATAAATGTTTGTATTTTTTGGAAATATCGCAAGCATTTCATTGATATTTTTATCAGCAGAAACACCGAGCACAACATGCAGCTTTTGGAGTGCAAAAGAATCTAAACTTTTGACTAATGCTCGTATGCCATGCGCATTGTGCGCCGAGTCAATAATAATAAGTGGCGTTTCTTGTATGACATCATAACGACCTCGAAAACCAGTTCGTTGTTTTATTTCTGAAAAGCCAGTTTTAATTGCTGCTTTATTGATTTGAAATTGACCTATAGCATTTAGTTGCTTGATGCTTTCGAGGACAAGAGCAGCATTGTGTACTTGGTATTGTCCGCCTAAGTTGATAGTATATTCATTGTCATCGTAATTAAATTGAGAATGAAAAACATCTTGATTTAGAATTGAAAATTCTTCTCGAAAAATTAACTCTGCATTTCGCTCTTTGGCGGCACTCTCAAAAACAGGTTGCGTCACGGGATGACGCTCTCCTACTACAACTGGCGTATTTTCTTTAATTATACCTGCCTTTTCAAATGCTATTTTATCAAGCGTGTCACCGAGCATCGCGACATGATCAAAACCGATATTCGTAATAATTGATAATTCTGGTTTGACGATATTGGTTGAGTCAAGTCGGCCGCCAAGACCAGTTTCAATAATAGCAACATCTACTTGCTGCTTTCTGAAATACCAAAACATCATCGCAACTGTCAATTCAAAAAATGATGGTTGGGTTTCCTCGCAAATTGGTTTTAATAATTGAACACAATCAACAACCGCTTGCTCCGATATAAACTCAGCATTTATTTTTATTCGCTCGCGAAAATCCACATAATGCGGACTCGAGTACAAGCCAACTTCATAACCAGCAGCTTGGAGCACACTTGACAAAATATGCGCTGTACTTCCTTTGCCATTTGTACCAGCGATATGTATCGTCGGATACGCCAGATGTGGATCGCCGAGCGCACCACAGAGTTTTGTGATATTGGTCAAATCCTTCTTGAACGCGCCTCGCCCGACGCGCTGAAACATCGGCAACTGCTCGTACAACCAATCCAAAGTTTCTCTATATGTCATCTGTGGAAATTCAATTCTGACACTCTATTGAGTGGTGGTATCTTGCACACAAAGTACAACGATGGACGTATTCGATTTTCTCTTAGCCAATCTTCGAGCATTCTTCGGGCTCGCCGTTTTAATCGGTATTTGTTACGCCTTTAGCACACACCGATCATTCGTCAAATGGCGGCTTGTCGGCATCGGTGTCTTAATGCAAGTTGTCTTCGCCTTTCTTGTCTTTTTTACGCCACTAAGCTGGCTGCTTGATTGGATGACCAAAGGTGTCCAAGTCATCCTCCAAGTCACCGAAGATGCGACTCGATTTGTCATGGGCGACGCAATGATGGATCTCGGATTCTCTTTTGCGTTCAATGTTTTGCCGACGATAATTGTCTTTTCGGTTATCAGTTCTGTCTTGTACTATTTCGGTATTTTGCAGATCATTGTCAAAGGCATGGCTTGGCTGTTGAGTCGTACACTTGGACTTTCTGGAGCAGAATCAATGGCTGCAGCAGCCAATGTTTTCCTCGGTCAAACTGAAGCACCACTTGTCATCAAACCATATCTAGAGCGCATGACGCGCTCAGAAGTTCTTTGTCTTATGACGGGCGGAATGGCGACTATCGCAGGTGGCGTTTTTGCCGCTTATATGCAAATCCTTGGTGGCGATCCAGTCGCTATTGGAGCAACTTTGTCCGAACTTCAAAGCGCACTTTCCACAGATGCAGGTGCGCTTGTGCAAATACAAGGACTGATCGGCAATGCACAACTCTCGATGCAAGAAGCCATGAGCATGGATGTAGCTGCTTCTGCACAAGCCATCGTCGATGCGCGACAGCTCGAATACGGCAAGCATTTACTTACTGCGAGTTTCATTTCTGCACCAGCTGCCATTGTCGCTGCCAAGATTCTCTTCCCTGAGACTGAGCCAGAGAGTATCGACAAAGAACTCCATGTCTCGCAAGAACAAATCGGCTCTAACCTACTCGACGCGATTTCGCGTGGTACGACGGACGGACTCAAACTCGCGATCAATGTCGGCGCGATGCTCTTGACATTTACGGCGGCGATTTATCTCGCCAATAAATTCCTCGGCGGCATCGGCAATATCGACTGGCTGCCGATCGCACGCGATGGCAAAGATTGGTCAGACCTCAACAGCCTTGTGCAGTCGTATTATGGTGAGCGCGTCTCCTTTAATCTCGAATTTCTACTCGGATTTGTCTTTGCGCCGATCGCTTGGCTGCTAGGAGTCGAAGGATCGCCACTTCCAATACTTGACGCTAATGGCCGCAATGATTGCTTCTTGATCGGACAAGTTCTCGGCAAGAAAACGATTCTCAATGAGTTCTTCGGCTATCTCGCACTTGGCGCAGAAGAAGCCTTCCTCTCTGAAAAAAGCATCGTCATCGCGACGTACGCATTATGCGGCTTTGCCAATTTTGCATCGATCGGTATACAGATTGGCGGCATCGGTGCTATCGCTCCAGGTCAACGTGCGACACTCTCGCGCTTTGGTATCAAGTCTTTGATCGGTGGTACGATTGCTTGCTTTATGACGGCTTGTGTCGCTGGTCTCTTGTACGAGTGGCAGCATTTATTCGCATAAGAGTTTTGTAATTTTATAGTGGATTTGGGCTCACCCTCGCTCTGCTCGGGTCAGGCTATTCGGCAGCTCGCTGTTCGCTCGGCTGCTGCGCATCCGCCCTACGGGCGCTGCCTTCTATCCTTGAGCCGAATACTCCTTATTGAGTATTACTTCCCTTTGTACTCTTCGTATCGCTACAGCATTAGTAACATTATTGTTAATCCAATAGTATACCCAAAGTCTGGAAATGTCAGCACATAGGATATTCTTTTCAAAGATTTCAAAATTTCGTTCTCCATTTAATTTTACTTTAAATCGATTCTCAAAATCTAACTCAATTTCCTCTAGCAACAGTTGTGCGTTTTTTTCCTTATAAATTGGCTGCTCTATAATAGCTAGCAACTTCAATTTATCTCCTGCTGTCAATTTTCTATATCGCTCTTCGTTATTGTAAATACTTGGTTGCGCATTATGGCCAAATCGTAATGAAGTATATAATATTTCAGACAACAAATCAGTAGAAGATTGTTGAGCGTAACTCCAAAAGAGGGTATCCAAATAAACCAGATCACTTTGTCTTAATCTTACATCCACATTCGCCTTAAATTGCAGAAAACACTCTGAATGGAGTTGCTTTTGATATACTCTAATGCTTTTCTTCATTTCTTGACTTGATTCTTCTATTCTCAAATCACAAGAAGAGAATACTATAATAAATACTGAAAAAAGAATTAATTTACGCATGACCAAATGTAAATAAATCTCATTGTATTTTTCTTTCGAAAATTTTGTCGGAAATTGAAGTGACTCTTTTTGTTGCCTTTCATTCAAAGTGATTTTGAAAAAGAAACTTTTATTTATCACCATACTTATTCTTTGTACAAAGTACCGCACATCTTTTGTCATACTGAGTGAAACGAAGCATCTCCGCTAATGAGATCATTATTTTATCTCAATAGTTGAGATTCTTCGTGCGCTGCGCGCCTCAGAATGACAAAAAAAATGCGAGTACATTTTGTCGTAGCTCTTCTTGTAAAAAACAGCTCGCGACTTGCTTCTGCTAATTCGCACTCGGTTGCAGTATTACTTGTAAAGACAAAAAACTAAGCAGAAAGAGTTACAAACTATTTAGTAAAAACAACCATGCCGCACTTTGTCATGCTGAGTGAAGCGAAGCATCTCCACCCTTGAGATTATTCTTCTATCC
>JAHDHF010000177.1 GCA_020631455.1 Saprospiraceae bacterium | reverse complement strand
ACAAGCGCTGCGAAGTGGTGCGAACGAAGTGAAGCAGATGCGAAGCGCAGCAAGCAGCCGAGCGAACAGCGAGCCACGAAGCACAGCGACCCGAAGCGCGTAGCGCGAGGGATGGCCCATAATTCTCTTTTTATTTTGTTTAATCTTTTTGATCTTTTTGCACGATTTTGTTCAACAAAAGTGAATTGTCTGCGTTTTGTCAGTATTCAATCAGCAGATATGCAGACAAATACACAATCTATTATCGTCATCGGCAGCGGCTTTTCGGGTCTTGCGGCGGCGACATTCCTAGCAGATCAAGGACATGACGTGACGATCGTCGAGAAAAACGAAGGTCCAGGCGGTCGTGCTCGACGCTTTGAAGCGGAGGGATTTGTTTTTGATATGGGGCCGAGTTGGTATTGGATGCCAGATGTGTTTGATCGCTATTTTGCTCAGTTTGGAAAAAAAGTCAGCGACTACTATACACTTAAGCGACTTGACCCAGGTTATCGTATTTACTTTGGCAAAGACGATATTCTCGATGTTCCTGCTTCGCTTGATGAATTGCACGCACTATTTGAAGAGCTCGAACCTGGTAGCTCTAAGAAGCTGACAAAATTCCTCGAAGAAGCCGAATACAAATATCGTGTTGGAGTAGGTGAGATGGTGTTCAAGCCGGGCCGCTCGATTACAGAGTTTCTTGATTTGCGTATTGCGAAAAGCGTCTTCCGCCTCCAAATGCTGCAAAGCATGTCTGCTCATGTCAAGAGCTTATTCAAGCATCCGAAGTTGATTCAGCTGCTTGAGTTTCCAGTTTTATTCCTAGGAGCGACTCCTGAGAATACGCCTGCGATGTACAGCTTGATGAATTATGCTGATCTCGTACTTGGTACTTGGTATCCCGAGGGCGGCATGCACGAGATTGTGCGCGGCATGGTCAAGTTGGCTGAAGAAAAAGGCGTCAAATTCAAATACAATTGTCCTGTCGAGCAAATCGTCGTGCCGAATGGTCATGCGACAGCAGTTCAAACTCCAGACGGTGTGATGAATGCCGACCTGATCGTAGCAGGAGCAGACTATCATCATGTAGATCAGTACTTGCTACCAGAGCGCAGCCGACAATACACGGAGCAATATTGGGACAAGCGTACGATGGCGCCATCGAGCTTGTTGTATTACATCGGTCTCAAAGGCGAAGTCAAAAACTTGCTTCATCACACCTTGTTCTTTGACGAAGATTTCTCTCGCCACGCCAAGGAGATTTACGATGATCCGCAATGGCCTGAGAAGCCGCTGTTTTATGTTTCGGTGACATCATTGACTGATGAATCAGCCGCACCAGAAGGTCATCAAAATATGTTCATCCTCGTACCTGTCGCACCTGGTCTTGAGGAAGATGAATCAATCCGAGATAAATATTACAACCTTGTCATGGATCGACTTGAGGATTTAACTGAACAAGAACTCCGCAGTCGAGTTGTATATAAACGCACGTATGCGCACAGTGATTTTGTCTCTGATTATCACGCTTTCAAAGGCAATGCATACGGTCTCGCAAATACGCTCAAACAAACTGCAATCCTCAAACCACGCATGAAAAGCAGCAAAGTCAGCAACCTGTACTACACGGGGCAATTGACAGTACCTGGCCCGGGTGTTCCTCCTTCATTGATCTCTGGCGAAGTCGTCGCTGGCGAGATCGCAAAAGATTTACTCAGCGTATGACAACGACACCACCTATATCGCCATTGCTGACTCAAGACATGCGAGAGATGCAAGAGTTCTATACGACGACTTGCATGGAGAGCAGCAAACTCATTACAAATCGATACAGTACATCGTTTTCGATGGGCATTCGAATGTTTGATAAATCTCTCCGTACGCCGATTTATGGTATTTATGGATTTGTACGTCTCGCAGATGAGATCGTCGATACGTTTCATGATTTTAATCAGCGTATTCTGCTTGATCGTTTACGCAAAGAGACGAACCTTGCTATCGACGAAGGCATAAGTTTTAATCCCGTTTTACAAGCATTCCAGCAAGTTGTCAATCAATACGGAATTGATCGCAAACACATCGACGCATTTCTTGATAGTATGGAGATGGATCTCGATCCAGTTGATTTTGATCAAGCGACTTATGAGCGATACATCTACGGTAGCGCAGAAGTCATCGGCTTGATGTGCTTGAAGGTTTTTTTAGGAGGCGACCAAAAGCGTTTTGACGAACTTGAAGATTCAGCTCGCGCATTAGGATCAGCATTCCAAAAGATCAATTTCCTTCGCGATATGAAGAGCGATTTTGTTGATCGCGGAAGAGTTTATTTTCCTGGTGTTGACTACAATACATTTGATGATACTCAAAAACAAGAGATAGAACTCGATATTGCAAAAGACTTTGCCGAAGGTCTCGAAGGTATTGTTCGTTTGCCTGATGGCGCGCGACTTGGCGTTCATACAGCCTACAGGTATTACACGAAGTTGTTTGACACGATTCGTCATTCTAATGCAGACCAGGTTCTCCAAAGAAGAATCCGAGTCAGCGATTGGAAGAAAATGTATCTCTTAGCGGCTAATTCACTCAGGCACTCACTCAATATGCTTTAGTGAGAAAATCAGAATTGACATCACAGCAACAGGCGGCGAATAAAATCAGTCAGATTGCCAAAATCCTGATTTTAATCGCTTACCCGATAGTTTTACTTTTTGTCATTTTTGGAGCTGACATTCAGACTGCAGATTTAATTACTCAAGTCTACAAAGTAGATGCAATTCTACCGCAGACAGATTATCTCTATCTTATCATCAATGCTCTTGTACTTATTTTTCCTTTACTACTGAGCTTTGATAAAAAAGTACATTTCTATACATGGTGGCCTAAGCTTGCCATAGCTATTTCAATTGTTGGGGGGATTTTCATCGCTTGGGATGTTGCATTTACACATGCTGGCATTTGGGGGTTCAATTCGCCATACATAAAGGAAGACTGGTCAATATTCGGACTTCCACCTGGCGAATGGCTGTTCTTTTTCACAGTGCCGTATGCATGTACATTTATATACGCATGCCTTAATGCATATATCAAGCGCGATATTTTCGCTCCAGCAGAGCGAACAATCATTTACTCTATCGTCGGCATATTGACATTAAGCGTTATTCCACGATGGGAGCTCATCTATACATCTGTTACATTTTTGAGCACAGCGTGGTTTCTATTATTTCACTATTGGATACTCAAGACCAGCTACTTGACGAGAGCTATTTTTGCATATACGGTCGGCTTGATACCGTTTATCATTACCGATGGCGCATTGACAGGTCTGTTTACAGCAGAACCAATCGTCATATACAATCCACTCGAGTTTACCAATATCCGCATTGGGAGCATTCCGATCGAAGACGCTGTATATGGATTTTTACTTGTAGTTGGAGTCATTACAGTCTACGAGCAGCTCAAACCCAAGCAGCATAATATTGAGTAAAAAGAGGGCGAGCCCTTCATCCAGCTGCTATGCAGCATGTATTCAGGTCAGGCTATTCGCTGGCTCGCTGATCGCTCGGCCGCTCACGATGTTCGCGTCTGGCTGCGCCACCAGCTACTATCCTTCTCGCATTCTCAGCTACTTAATCACGGCCGGCCCAAACTTTTTTCAGTTTTTTTTAATCAAGTGCTTGCAAGTACAAAAAGAGGGTGTACATTTGCATCCGCTTACGTTCAAAGGGACGTATCAAAAGCGAAAAATCACGGCCGCTATATCCGCATTATAGCATGTTCATTGAAAAATTTGGGTAAGGATTTATTGTTGAGCAAACAATAAACGTAAATACGAAATACTAATGTTTTGACAACAGTCAAAACATCCTAGAAAATTCTGCTTCAAGAGTTAAATCTTGAAGCGTTAAGAGTAAAATCAGACGAGAAGGATTCAAGCAAAATCGAGTGTTACTTTGACAAAAGTTAAGTTAATACTGAATCAAAGCCAACAAGTCCAAGTGACTATAAAAATTTGAACGATGGAGAGTTTGATCCTGGCT
>JAHDHF010000030.1 GCA_020631455.1 Saprospiraceae bacterium | reverse complement strand
CTAGGACGACATAGCTCGATAGATCACGTCTTGTATACGCGGGCGCGTGTCGAGTTTATTGAGTTTCCAATTATTCATGCGTGGGTAGGTGCGATTACTGAGGAAAATGTAAATAATATCATTTTCGGGATCAGCCCACATCGCTGTACCAGTAAACCCGAGATGTCCAAATGTGCGCGGCGATGCAAGGCTACTAAAATTGGCAGATTTGTCATCATTGAGTTCTTTCATGTCAAAGCCAATGCCGCGGCGCGTGCTGCGCTCGTGCCGTGTCGCAAATTGCGTTATCGTACTAGGACGGAGATATTGTGTGCCGCCATAATAGCCATCATTGAGCAGCATCTGCATCAGGATGGCGAGATCATTAGAATTGCTAAATAAACCTGCATGACCACTCACGCCGCCAAACATCGCGCAACCCATATCATGGACATGGCCATGCACAGTTTCGTATCGAAAATAAGTGTCTTTTTCTGATGGAACGATGCGAGACTTGTCGTGTCGATTTGTTGGCTTAAATGAAAGCGTCTGCAAGCCAAGTGATTTATAAAATGTGTTTTCGACATACTTGTCAAGCGGCTGCTTACTGATGTCGTGCACCATCTTACCAGTAAGGATGAGTCCAAGATCACTGTATTTATAATTTGAATTTGAGCGGAGCTCACTGTCTTTAATTGTATTCCAAATAGTGCTGACATAATCTGTTTTCATGTACAGATTATCGGTGACGCAAATGCCGTGTTGATCAGTTTTGCAGCAGCCATATATTTTTTTGCTTGGTTTTTTCTTCTTGTCGAGTGTTTCTGTATAGAATGGAATCCATGCTTTAAGCCCAGCATGATGCGCCATCATATCGCGTATCGTCAATGATGATTTATTGCTGCCTCTCAGCATCGGCAGATATTGGCTCATCGGTTGATGGATGTCGACTTGCCCTTGCTCTTGGAGCTTCATGACGGCAAGTGTTGTCGCTGCCACTTTTGTAATTGATGCAAGGTCATAAATATCACTTGTCGTAACTGGTCGCTTATTGGCATACGTATGATATCCATAGGCTTTATTAAAAACGACTGTTCCATTTTTGACGACAAGGACTTGGCAGCCTGGTGTTGCTTTTTCGCGGATTGCCTCGCGTGCTATGCCGTCTATGAGGCGTAGCGTATCACTATTGAGTCCGACGCGCTCTGGTATATCGTAGCGGAGTCTGTTGTATTGAGCTGTTGTCTCGCCCATTCCATAGCGCGATTGCTCAGAGGCAGTGACAGGCAGCTTTCCTTCAAATTTTGTCGCACCAAAGATTGCCTGCGCAGTGACTTCTTGCGCGATTGGATCTTCTTCGTAAGCACAGATGAGACCATTGACATCATCGAAATATGACAAACTGTACGGGCTGCCAAACGCCACAACCACAACATTTGTCTCTTTGCGAAGTGCAGCGATAAGCTCTTTGCTTGATTCGCTAATGCCATAGCCTTTCTTAGCGTGACGACTCATATCATGCAAACTGACAAAGACGACATCTTTGCGCTTGAGACTCGAGACGAGTGATTTCTGCTTTGAAGCAGAAATTGATTTGCCTGTCGTGTAGTGCGAGATTGATGCGTATTTGCCCATTGTATTTTGAAAGACAGTACGGCTGCTCGTCCCGATGCTAAGCGTCCCGATTTTTGTGTTGGCGACATCAATGATCGGAAAGACATTATTATCATCTCGAACAGCAGTGATCGCTTTTTCAAATAAGCGTCGTTTGAGGATTTTTGCTTCTGCTGTTTCGAGTTCTTTGCGCAGATTGCTCGGATTGATGACCTCGCGGAGATATGCGCCGCGTGTGTATTTCTCACGAAGCACGCGCTTGACAGAAGCTTCAAATTGTCCGCGATCGAGGCTTCCATCCGCAAGCGCTGCTTTGATAGCGACTTTGGCTGCTTTGACATCTTCCGGGAGCAGCAGAATATCATTGCCTGCAATCAAGGCTTTGGCTTCGACTTCGCCAGGTTTGAAGTGTTTGGTCACGCCTTTCATACCGAGACCATCTGTGATGATTAAGCCATCGAAACCCATTTTTTTTCGTAGCAGATCGGTTACGACTGGACGTGAGAGCGTTGTTGGAAGATTGGGCGTATCGTCTAAAGCTGGAATCGCTAAATGCGCAACCATCATGCTGCCGACTCCTTGGTCCGCAAGTATTTGAAATGGAAATAACTCAATTTCTTCGAGGCGTTCACGCGAATGCTTGATCACAGGCAAATCGTAGTGGCTATCGACATCTGTATCGCCATGCCCAGGAAAGTGCTTGGCACAAGCAAGGACGCCACCGTCTTCTAGACCTTTGGCGTACATATAACTTTTGGCTGCTACGTTGTAACGATCCTCACCAAATGAGCGATTGCCGATCACGGGATTAGCTGCGTTGTTGTTGACATCAGCGACCGGAGCGAAATTGACATGCACACCGACGCGACGACATTGACGCGCGATCTCAACACCCATTTCGTAGATTAAGCGATTGTCTTGGATTGCGCCAAGAGTGAGTTCCTTCGGAAAACTCATGCCGTTTTTCTTAAATCGCATACCGAGACCCCACTCAGCATCCATCGCAACAAGCAAAGGCACACGAGCAGCTGCTTGATAATCGTTGATGAGCTTGACCTGTCTTTCTGGCGTCCCTTGAAAAAAGCATAAGCCGCCAACGCGCTCATCTTTGACGAGCTTCATCACTTTTGCTTCGTAGGCTGCTCCCTTGTCGCTGTGCGCGCGCACCATCATGAGTTGTCCTATTTTTTCATCTTCGCTGAGTGAATTATAGGTCGTCTCTACCCACGATGACTCTGATGTCTGCGCATCTAGATCCGTCAAGACTGCTTGAGCTTGATCACCGAGCTCAAAACTCATCATCATGAACAGGAAGAGAGGAACGAGAAAGCGAACAAGATTTTTCATAGATAACGGACGAACAGTTGAGTAGTGTGTGTGCAAACGTGACGCCAAGGTCTGTTAGGCAGCAAAATAGTAGCTTCTCTTTAGTCAAGCCGACTTATTGGACGATATTATGAATTTTTTTGTGGGCCATGCTGCTCGCAGTGCTTGCAGCACCGCGCTGTTCCAGGGTTTCGCTATTCGCTCATCACTCCGCTGTCCTCCTGAGTAGTCGGGACGCTTCGTGAGCGCCTCATTCTTCGGCGCCCCTTTCCATCGCTTGTCCAAATGAGAAATATATCAACTATGTGCAACTCATCGTGATATTGCAATATCACGATGAATATCAACTATTACTACATCACTGGGCAAAATGGCTGAGGGATAGTAGGTGTTGTTTGAACAGGCTGCGAGCGTAGAGAGCAGCCTGAGAGTGCCGGATAGCCCGACCGCAGCTCTTCTGCGGGCAGCCCCAAATTATCTTTATTGCGATTGATGTATATCAAAAATGTGTCGCTAGATTCTCTGTACTTTCGAGCTATAATCAACCTTTGAGCAGCACAATTAAATGGCAAAAGAAGCGCGCGTACACAGTTTTGGAGATGATGTCATGAGTCATTATGACGGAATCGCTCTAGCACAATTGATCAAGGACAAAAAAATCTCAGCGCGCGAAGTTGTCGAGTGTTCGATCAAGCGATTGCAGCAAGTCAATCCGCAACTCAATGCCACGATGACGCACAATTTTGAAGCTGCTCTCGAAGCTGCTGAGTCGCAAACTGGAGAAGGTTTTTTTGCTGGATTGCCAATGGCGTACAAGGATTTGACCTTGATAAAAGGGACGCCGACGTATTATGGTTCGGAGGCATTCGGCAATGCGACGCCATCCAAGAAATCAGATGCAATCGTCAAGCAAATAGAGGCGCAAGGCTTCATTCATATAGCGACGACGACGACGCCCGAATTTGGATTTACGCCATCAGCTGAGTTTCCGCATCGAGCCTCTACAAGCAATCCTTGGAATCCAGCGCACACCTGTGGCGGCTCGTCGGGTGGAGCAGCGGCACTTGTCGCAGCTGGCGTATTGCCGATCGCGCATACAGCCGATGGCGGTGGATCGACTCGTATACCTGCTGCCTGCTGTGGGCTTGTCGGGCTCAAAGCGACGCGGGGCCGACTCAAGTTGTCGAGCATCTTCGAGCGTCAGATTCATTCCGTAGCACTCGACGGCATTGTTTCGCGTTCAGTGCGTGATACAGCGCGCTTTTATTCTGAGGCCGAGCAATACTATTACAATAAATCACTCAAAAAAATAGGGCTTGTTGAGCAGCCGCTCAAAAAATCACTGCGAATCGGATTTGCAACATCTGGCGCTCAGGGTAATCACAGCGATGAGCCGACTCTAGCAGCCGTCGATCGTACTGTCAAGCTGCTTGAATCACTCGGTCATCAAGTCAAACCCGTCGATCTGCCGATTACAGATAAGATGATGGATGAATTCATCTATCTCTGGCAGCTCAATGGCTATTTGATCTCCAAATTTGGTAAGCAGATGTTTCCGAAATACTACGAGCCAGAAAAACTCACGAAACTCGTCAAAGGGCTTGCTGTTAAATTCAAGGAAAATCGTCTCAAAACACCTTCGTTTTTGTACAACCTCAAGCGATCCAAATCAGTGTTTTTGAAGTTTTTAGAGCGCGAACAGATCGACATATTGCTGACGCCAACGCTCACTCATCTCACACCCAAACTCGGTCATCTCGGCATGGACAAAGAGCATGATGTCGTCTTTCCGCGCATGGCAAAGTGGGCTTGCATTACGCCTTACGCTAATGCTTCGGGCTGCCCAGCGATCTCATTGCCGCTTGAGCATGATGATGAGTACGATCTCCCCATCGGGATGATGTTTGGCGCGCGCCATGGTGAAGAGCGGCTACTTCTAGAGCTTGCTTTACAGCTTGAAGAAGCAAAACCGTTTAGGCAGATTTATTCTTAACCCTTCGCTAACCGACAAAGTCAGTCAGCTGAACGATATTCGTGTGCGTGGTATATGGTTTGCAGTCCATGATTACGCTCTTGACTTATGCTAGACTTCCTTCGATACAGATCTTCAGTTGCCATTTTCGCCTTCGCGATGCTTTTCAGCCTGCCACTCTTTGCCCAAAAGAAAAAGCCCAAAGCCAACACTCAAGCCAATCAGTTTAGACTAGCGCAGCAATACCAACGCAATGGCGAGCTCGAAAAAGCAGCCTCAGTCTACAAGCGACTCTACGATGGTAATCAACGAAATGCCACATATTTCAATAGTTACTATCGCACATTGATTCAGATGGATGATTTTGAGACAGCGGAAACTGTCCTCAAATCACGTATCAAAAAATATCCGAAAGATCCATTTGTCTACGTCTCGTATGGCGAACTCAATGAGCGTATGGGCAATAGCGAAGAAGCTAAAAAGAACTATAAAAAAGCAACTGATTTGCTGCCAAACGAGCGGCATCAAATTGTGCGACTTGCCAACCAATTCAAGTCACGCTCCAATTATGAGATGGCAGAATATGTCTACGAAAAAGGCAGCAAAAAACTCGATGACGAATATTTGTTTGCTTGGGAGCTCGGTGATCTCTACCGCCAACGTGGAGAAGACAAACAAATGATCTACTGGTATCTTAATAGTGTAGAGCGTGAGCCAAATCGTATCACCAGCGTCAAGACTATTTTTCAGCGATACTTATCTGATGATGCTTGGGTCGAACTCAAAGATCAACTCTACGAGCGCGCTCAAGCCAAACCAGATAATGAAATCTTCCCTGACATGCTTGCCTACGTCTTCATTCAGCAAAAAGACTTTGGCAGCGCATTACGACAAGTGCGAGCAATAGATCGTCGCAAGAAAGAAAACGGTAATCGCATCTATGAGCTTGCGAATAAAGCAGCACTCGCCAAAGACTACGATGCAGCCATCAAAGCTTACGAGTATATCGTTGAAAAGAAAGGGAAAGAATGTCCATTCTACACTGAGGCAAAGCGCGGCAGTTTAAGATCAAAGAGAAATAAACTCATCAATGGCTTTGCTTACACAAAAGACGAAATGCTTGTCCTCGATGCAGAGTACGAAGCATTTTTAGCTGAGTTTGGTCGATCGCGCGGAGCAGCGAGTTTGATTGCAGAGCAAGCAGATTTAGCTGCTTTCCACCTCAATGATTTGCCGAAAGCTGTTAAGTTGCTCGAAGAAGTCGTCGGTATGAAAAATGTGCCTCGTATCACAATGGCAAAAGCAAAGCTTTCGCTCGGCGATTTTTACTTGATGGATGAAAACATCTGGGAAGCAACGCTTTTGTACTCACAGGTTGACAAAGCATTTAAAGAAGATGTACTTGGTCAAGATGCTCGCTACCGCAATGCAAAATTGAGCTATTACAATGGCGACTTTGAGTGGGCGCAATCACAATTTGACATTCTCAAAGCAAGCACATCTCGTCCCATTTCAAATGATGCGATCGATATGTCAGTCTTTATCATGACACATCTCGGTCTTGACACGACTGCCGTTCCAATGGAAAAATATGCAAAAGCTGATTTGCTCATTTTTCAAAACCGTTTTCAAGAAGCGTTTACTATGCTTGATGAGATCATCTCTACTTATCCAGAGCATGATCTCAAAGACGACATCTACTATTCAAAAGCTCGTGTTTACACCAAACAACGCGAATACTTAAAAGCTGCTGAAATGTACAATCGCATTATTAATGAGTATCCAGAAGGTATCAGAGGAGACAATGCAGTTTTCTTACTTGCTAAACTTTACGATAATGAAAATCAACTCAATGAGCCATCACAGGCGATGGAGTTGTACAAGAGAATCATCATGGAGTATTCGGGCAGCACATTTGTCGTGGAGTCAAGAGAGCGATTTAGAGCGCTTCGAGGTGAGGGGGATTAGTCTTACTTATGGCGCGACTGGTTCTCCAAATGTCTCAACGTAAGTTAATTTAAGACTTGCATCCCAAAGTGAGTCGATATTCTCTTGGTTTCGAGCGGCTGCTGATGACTGCTTCTGACGAGATTTTGCAAAATATTGACCTGTTGTTTCAGCTACTTGATCTGAAGTCGCCAAAAAGATTGATGTCTCAGCACCTTTTTTGTCATCAATCATAAACCATTTGCTGAATGGTAACTTAATTAAAAATTTAACCCAACTCGGCCCACCGTTACCAAAATTTGTAGCAACAACACCAGGATGAAGTGCATTCGTGGTTAAGCCAGTATTTGAATAAATCTCAGCCAGCTTTTTGGTAAATAAAATATTGCAGAGTTTACTTAAGCTATAAGCTTTCCAAGAGTTGTAATTTGCTTTTCTAGGATTTAAGCCTTCGTAATCAAATTGAGCATTTCGATGCGCAAGACTCGCGACATTGACCACTCTTGGTTTATCTGCAGCCAGAAGTAATGGCATAAGCTCATGAGTTAATAAAAAATACCCTAGATGATTGAGCGCAAATGTATGCTCAATTGAGTCGGAGGTAAATCTATGTTCACCGAAAACGCCTCCAGCATTATTCACTAAAACATCAATGGAGTTAAATTGATCTCGCAGTTTTATACCGACTTGTCGTATTGAATGTTGTTCTGATAAATCACAAATAAAAATATCAACCTTCGCATTTGAATGAGCAGATATAATACGAGCCTTTGCTTCTGATGCTCGAGATTTATTGCGACATATTAAAATAAGATGATCTCCTTGAGCTGCTAAAGCCAATGCTGTTTGAAATCCAATTCCGCTATTGGCTCCTGATATGACGCTTTTTCGTTTCAAGTTATGACAACTTAGATCACAATGTACGGTGGTATCATGTCACAAAGCCTGATTTTGAAATCTACTTTGTGCTCGAATGACATGTTTTTGACATGTATAACTAATTGGGGCATCCGCGACTGTAAAAAAACAGTCGCGGCGGGCTATGCGGCAGCTCGCTATTCGCTCGGCTGCTCCACTCAGCTTTGCCTCGTGTCGCATCTGCTGTCCTCCTGAGAAGTCGGGAAGCACTGCCTACTATCCCTATGCCAAAAGAGCATTGGTTTCAATCCGTCATTAAGATGCGCCAGCGATCGAAGCAGCGCCCGAAGGGCGGATTTTTCTGCTTGTATTTTTTAATAGAAAGCAATATTAAATTTCCATAAAAAAACAAGCAGAAAAAGCTAGGCTACCGTACTGCGTAGAGCGCGATCATGCAAAAGGCATGAGGCGCCATTGTTATAGTTTTTTTTAAATAAATGAAAATTATAATTCATCTCTTCTGAGAAATGGTACAAGATGTTTTTCGCCTTGTAGCGCAAGATGCGTATTGTCGAAGATCGCTCTCGCCTCATCTACAAGTGGCTCTAAATCATAATATCGAGCCGAATAATGTCCAATAAGTAATTTCTTGACGTTAGCGAACTGAGCAATATGAGCAGCTTCTCTGGCAGTGCTATGCCCAGTTTGTATTGCTTTTTCTTTGTGCTCTTCTAGAAAAGTGGCTTCGTGATACAAGAGATCGCATCCTTCGATCAAACACACTATTTCGGGCTTGTACATTGTGTCAGTACAGAATGCAAAACTTCTGGGCGGACGAGACTCTAATGTTAGATCTTTATGATCGTAATAATCTCCAGATGGAGATGTCCATCCTTTGCCATTAAGAATATTTGGAATAAGTGTTTGATCGATTCCGAGTTCTGTAAAAAGTGGAGCATTTAAACGACGACGTGGTGGCTTTTCTTTAACGATAAAACCGAACGTTGGAATTCGATGGTCGAGCGGAATACTCTGAACAGAAAAAGTCTTGTTTGAATATAACTCGTAGCTGCCACGCTCAAACTCGTGGGCATGAAATCGTATTTCAAATGGCGGCTCGTATTTGCCATAGCCGAGTTGGATGTTGAGAATTTCTTCGAGCTCAGCAGGGCCAAAAATATCGAGTTTACGAGTCCGACGATTGAGAATGTAAGATTGGATCAGACCGATCAAGCCAAAGAAATGATCTCCATGCAAATGCGTGATGAAAATTTGGTCGATTTTGCCGCTTGGAGCTTTGTAGCGTTCAAGTTGAAATTGCGCACCCTCGCCACAATCAAACATTATCGCACGAGAGCCGACTTCAAGTATTTGAGAAGTCGGAAACCGACCAAGCGCAGGTTTTGCACCACTGCATCCGAGTATGGTTAAATCAAACTTCATACTGGATGGAATGATACTTTATTCTTCGCCTTCAGCAGCATCTTCGCCCTCAAATGAGCGCTGCACTTCTTCAAGCATGACAAAGTCAATCGACTCTTGCTTCGTTGGGATGATGTTGATGATATTGTCGAGCTGAGAGATGTCAATCAAACGCTTGACAGCGTCATGCTCGACTCCAGTCAATACAAAGCTGCTTTCTTTCCAAAGACGATTTGCGGTCAATATGGCACTTAATCCACTTGAGTCTACGTACTTAACTTCCGAGAGGTCGAGGATGAGGTTCTTAGCTCCTTTGTTGTGCAAAATGATGAACTCAGACTTTAAATCTGGTGCAAGCAATGAGTTTAAGTTTTCCTCTTGTAGTGAAAGGACAGCGTAGTGAGCGGTATTTTCTACTCCAAATTTCATGGCTCTATTTCTTTATGGTTGATTGCTACTGTTCAGAATAGCCTGTCCGCAAATGTAAGCAACAATACCGCCGAACATCTAAAATAAGACAAGAAGTCAGAAAGCAGCCGAAGTGACAGGATTTGATTCTTGGCATACTTTTTCGCCACATTTAGTCAAAGTCGGTCAATAGAATGTTATTCGTTTGATGATTGCTTTATTTAGTTGGGCACTTGTTATTACTTTCAAGTCGCTCTATCGAACGAAGCATCTCAAAACACATTGATGACCAACACAAACGATAGAGGCCATGATCATGAAGAAATTTTCAAAAGAAGTCAAAAAAGCACTCCACGTCAGCCGCGAAGAAGCAGGTCGTCTCGGATATGAATACATCGGTACCGAGCATCTACTCCTTGGTATTCTCAAAGATGACACAAGTCTCGCCGTCAAAGTGCTCGAAGAACTCGATGTCAATGTCAACTCTCTCAGAGCTTCAGTTGAGCAGCATCGCTCATCGAGACGCTCTTCAGATGCGACATTTAACATCGGTACGCTACCGCTCAATAAGCAAGCAGAGAAAGCACTCAAAGTCACTCTTCTAGAAGCGAAAGAAATGAAAAGTACCACAGTCGGTACTGAGCATCTTATGCTTTCGATCTTGAAAAGTGATGATAATGTTGCTGCTCGTTTGCTGCTTGAATTTGAGGTCGACTACATTACATTTCGTAAGGAGCTCGAATACGCAGTTGATGATATTCGAGCACAATCTGGCGAAGAACCAGAAGACTTCGAAGAAGCATCTGACGACGAAGGTCGTCAGAGTAGCTCGCGACAAAAAAGTAGCAGCAAGTCTAAAACACCAATGCTTGACAGTTTCGGGCGTGACATCACGAAACTAGCCGAAGAAGGACGTCTTGATCCGATCATCGGCCGCGAGACCGAAATCGAGCGTGTCAGCCAAATCTTAAGTCGCCGCAAGAAGAATAATCCAATCTTGATCGGTGAGCCAGGTGTCGGTAAAACGGCCATTGTAGAAGGTCTTGCCCTTCGCATACAACAGCGTAAGGTCAGTCGCAACTTATTTGACAAACGCTTGATTATGCTTGATCTCGCAGCTCTTGTAGCTGGCACAAAATATCGTGGTCAGTTTGAAGAGCGCATGAAAACAATCATGACAGAACTTGAGCAAAATCGTGATGTCATCTTGTTTATAGATGAGATACATACGATTGTCGGAGCAGGTGGTGCGACAGGTTCGCTTGACGCAAGCAACATCTTCAAGCCAGCACTCGCTCGCGGCGAGTTACAATGCATTGGTGCTTCTACGCTTGACGAGTATCGCCAATTCATCGAAAAAGATGGTGCACTCGATCGGCGCTTCCAGAAAGTCATTGTCGACCCACCATCGCCAGAAGAGACAACACACATACTTCATAATATCAAGGAGAAGTACGAAGAGTTTCACAATGTCAAGTACGATGACGAAGCCATCGAAGCATGTGTCTCGCTCTCAGATCGCTATGTCAGCGATCGCTTCTTGCCGGATAAAGCGATAGATGTCCTAGATGAAGTCGGTGCTCGCGTCCACCTCAAAAACATCCATGTACCGAAGCACATCGTTGAGCTCGAAGAGCAGATCGAAACACTTAAAGAAGACAAAAACAAAGCGGTCAAAGAGCAGCAATACGAACTCGCTGCTGAGCTGCGCGATCAAGAAAGCAAACTCAGCCGCCAGCTTGAGCAAAGCAAACAAGAGTGGGAAGAGCAAGCGAAAACTGAGCGCTACCCAGTCGGCGAAGAAGACATCGCAGAAGTCGTCAGCATGATGACGGGCATTCCAGTCAAACGAGTCGCCCAGAGTGAAAGCAATCGACTCGTCACAATGTCAGATGATCTCCAAGGCGAAGTCATCGGACAAGACGAAGCCATCATCAAAGTCGCCAAAGCAATTCAGCGCAACCGCGTTGGGCTCAAAGATCCATCAAAGCCGATCGGCAGCTTCATTTTCCTTGGGCCAACAGGTGTCGGAAAGACAGAACTTGCCAAAGCCATCGCGAGATACATGTTTGACACTGAGAATGCGCTTATCCGCATTGACATGAGTGAATACATGGAAAAATTCAGTGTGTCGCGCTTGATTGGTGCGCCTCCGGGCTACGTCGGCTACGAAGAAGGTGGACAACTCACCGAGCGCGTCCGACGCAAGCCGTATTCGGTCGTCTTGCTTGACGAGATCGAAAAAGCGCACCCAGATGTGTACAATATCTTGCTGCAAGTACTCGATGACGGACAGCTTACAGACGGACTCGGTCGCAAGGTCGACTTCAAGAATACGCTCATCATCATGACGAGCAATATCGGTGCACGCGAGCTCAAAGACTTTGGGCAAGGCATTGGTTTTGCAACAAATTCACGCAAGACAAGCAGCAATGAGCACGGCAAGTCCGTCATCCGCAATGCGCTCAAAAATGCATTCTCTCCAGAATTTTTAAATCGCATCGACGACGTCGTCGTCTTCAATAGTTTGAGCCGCGAAGACATCTTTAAGATCATCGACATCACGCTCCGTGATCTTTATAAGCGTCTCGAAGCGCTCAATGTCACAATTAAACTTGACGAAGACACAAAAGCGTTTCTTGCAGATAAAGGCTTTGATCCGCAGTTTGGAGCACGTCCGCTACACCGCGCCGTGCAGAAATATCTCGAAGATCCGCTCGCAGACTATATGCTCAATCACGAGATCGGCGCCAAATTGACGCTCCGCACAGTGCTTGATAAAGAAAATGAGCAGGTCAGCTTTGAGTCAACCAAAAAGAAGCGTAAGCCAAAAGCAGCTGATTCAGATGCTGGCGGAAGCCCATCTTCAGAAAGTGATCAAGCAGAATAATCACCATCAAGTCTCGAATACAAAAGCCAGTATCATAATGATGCTGGCTTTTTTTATGGGCCATCCGCAGCCAAAGGCTGCGGTCGCTATGCTTCGTGGCTCGCTGTTCGCTCGGCCGCCTCATTTTATTCGGCGTCTGCTGCGCACCACTCCGCAGCGCTTGTCCAAGACGCGTACAAAAACGACGCTTTCGGCAAAAGCATAACTGGCGTAGGGATAGAAGGCAGCGCCCGCAGGGCGGACGCCGCAAAGCGGCGGCTAGGTTACCGTACTGCCGCATAGCCCGCCGCGCCTAAATGGAATGCTGGCGCGGACGCCCAAAATAAAAATCACTTTTTTGAGAAAAAAGTTGCACGATACCGATGACACACTTATGTTTGTGAAAGTTAAAACAAAGCGTTTTATATTTGCGCTATCAATTTACAACAAAACGTATTAAACCATGAGCAAGGCAAACAAAGTACAAGACGAAAAGCTCAAAGCCCTCAAGATGACTGTCGACCGCCTCGAGAAATCGTATGGCAAAGGAACAATCATGCGCCTCGGCGATAAGCAGGCCGTCGAAGTCGAAACAATTCCAACAGGCTCCTTGAGTCTTGATGTTTGTCTCGGCACAAATGGCTTCCCCAAAGGCCGTGTCGTCGAGATTTATGGTCCAGAATCTTCTGGTAAGACGACACTCGCGATCCACGCCATCGCCGAATGTCAAAAGCAAGGCGGCATCGCTGCTATTATCGATGCGGAGCACGCATTTGATCGCTTTTATGCAGAAAAGCTCGGTGTCGATGTCGAAAACCTCCTCATCGCGCAGCCAGATAATGGTGAGCAAGCTCTTGAAATTGCCGAAAATCTGATTCGCTCTGGCGCAGTCGATATTCTTGTGATAGACTCTGTTGCTGCACTTGTGCCGCGTGCTGAGATCGAAGGCGAAATGGGTGATTCAAAAATGGGTCTCCAAGCACGCTTGATGAGCCAAGCAATGCGTAAGCTCACTGGTACGATCGGTCGCACTGGCTGCTGCTGCATCTTTATCAATCAGCTCCGTGAGAAGATCGGTGTCATGTTTGGTAATCCTGAGACAACAACGGGTGGTAATGCATTGAAGTTTTACGCTTCTGTGCGCCTTGATATCCGAAAAAATGGCGCTGCAATCAAAGACAAAGAAGGCAACGTCACTGGTAATCACGTTAAAGTGAAAGTCGTCAAAAATAAGCTCGCTGCTCCGTTCCGCATTGCGATGTTTGACATTATGTATGGTCAAGGCATCAGTAAATCGGGCGAGATCGTCGATCTCGGCGTCGAGCAAGACATCATCGGAAAATCTGGTGCTTGGTACAGCTACCAAGGAGCTAAAATTGCTCAAGGTCGCGAGCAGGCAAAACAGTTTATGCTTGACAATCCTGAAGTGGCACAAGAGATCGAGCATCTCGTCAAAATGCAACTCATGCCTTCGTATGCCGAAAAGCATGGCGGCGTAGCTGCTCCAGTAGAAGAAGAGGTCGTCGCTGAGACAAAAGAGTAGACACTCTTACAAAAGGTTGGTATCCTGATGCAGCGCGTTACATGATGTAGCGTGCTGCTTTTTTATGTGGATTTGACAAGCGCATAGCGTTTGTGATCTTCCCATTTTCCTCTGATGAGCAGATAGCGTTTGGCGAGCCCTTCGTACTCAAAACCAAGCTTTTCGATGAGCGCACATGAAGGAAGATTGCGCGGCATGATATGCGCTTCGATGCGATTAAGTCCGACGACATCAAACATGTGTCTGATCGTGTGCGCGACCATTTCTGTTGCTATGCCTTGCCGCTGGTACTCAGGTGCAACTTTGTATGCAAGAAAACAGCTTTGTAGAATGCCTCGTATCACTGTCGTGTATCGTACGTCTGCAATAATTTGCTGCGAATCTTGTCTCCGTGCGACCCAGAAATACGCTTGTCCTTTGTGCTGTCGAGCGCAGTCGTCCTCTATTTTTTTCTTGATGTTTTCTTTAGAGTAATACGCATCAGTCAGCAAAGGCGACCAAGGCTCAAATGCAGCTCGATTACTCAATAAAAAATCACGATACGCATCAAGATGCCGCGAGTGAAGCGGCTCCAAACAAAGTTGTTTTGTGATGATGAGATCAGAGAGCATGATGAGATTCGATGTAATCTGCTAGTTGTCGTAAAGCTTTTTTCTGCGCCTCTACTTCCATTGACTTGACGAGTCGCTTTGCAAATTTGAGCATCGAAGATCGCAACAAAATCTGTTCTTCAAAATGCAGTAGCGTGCTGACGCCATCTTGAGCATTGAGTCGATATTGTGCAGAAATCTCCATGTCTTTGTGCTTGAGTTCGACTTCGAGTAGCTCATTCTCTTTGATAGCGCAAACAGTTTGTACAAAGACCATTCTTTTGCCTGCTCGCACGAGGGTGAGCTTCGTGCTCGATCCTACAAGTTCGTCTGTTTTGGTGATGATTTCGACTTCTTTCAAATCAGGCATCCATTCGAGCAGCTGATTCGGATCGATCAGCGTTTCAAAAACTGTCGCTGCATCTGCTTGAATAATTTGGTCAACTGAAATTTGGAGAGATGCCATGCGCTAATGAGTTTGACTGTACTTTCGTGTGATGACACATATTGAGCATATTGGAATAGCAGTACGTGACCTCGACAAAGCAAACGAACTCTACGCTGCGCTACTAGGAGTCAAACACTACAAAGTCGAAAGCGTTGAACGCGAAGGCGTCACAACGTCTTTTTTCAAGACTGGACCGAATAAAATCGAGCTGCTCGAAGCAAGTAATCCTGACAGTCCGATCGCCAAATTTATTGAAAAACGCGGCGAAGGCATGCACCACGTCGCCTTTGGGGTCGAAGATATCCATGCAGAGATGCAACGCCTCGACAAAGAAGGCTTCCGCCTCCTGAGCAAAACTCCAAAGAAAGGCGCAGACAATAAATGGGTTTGCTTCATTCATCCAAAATCTACAAATGGCGTTCTCCTTGAGCTTTGCCAAGAAATACCCGAAGGCGAAGAAGATCGCTATCAGTAAAACATGGATTGGGGACTTGCGATACTCGCCATCCTCGGTGGTCTAGCAGCTGGCAGCATCAATACACTTGCGGGCAATGGTTCTGCGATCACATTATACATTTTGACTGAGCTCGCAGGGCTGCCAGGAGCAGTCGCCAATGGTACGAACCGTCTCGGCATACTTGGGCAAGGCGTGATTACATCACGCATCTTCAAGCAGTCAGGACAGCTCAAGATCAAACAAGCATGGCCGATCGCAGCGGCTATGCTGCCAGGAGCATTATTAGGTGTTTATGTCGCGCTCCACATCAGCAACGAAGAATTTAAACTCGTCTTTCGCTGGCTGCTCGTCGCCTTGTTTTTTATTATTCTAGTGCGTCCGAGTCGCTGGCTTAAAAATATTGATCCTGAGCAGATCAAGCTTAAGTGGTGGCACATTCCGATTTGTTGCTGTCTTGGATTTTATGGCGGCTTTATCCAAATGGGCATGGGCGTTTTCTTTCTTGCGCTTCTTGTGCTCATCATCAAGTACGACATTATGAGCGCCAATGCGATCAAGACATTTTCCGTATTGTGCTATACCATTTTTGTCTTTTCGATATTTTGGTATTGGGGCAAAATCAATTGGTATTGGGGCGGATTATTATTAATCGGGCAGATGCTCGGCGGCTATCTCACCACGCGCTTTGCTGTCAAAAATGACAACGCAGCCAAGATCGCACATCGAGTACTTGTCGTCGTTGTGCTTATTGCTTTGATCCGATCATTTCAGTTGCATCAGTATGTCCTACGGTTTTTTTATTAAAAATAATGGGCCATCCCTTCGTTCGCCTTGCTTACTTCGGGTCGCTATGCTTCGTGGCTCGCTGTTCGCTCGGCCTCGCTACGCGAGTCTGCTCTCTACGGTCGCACCACTTCGCAGCGCTTGTCCGAGGAAACACACTTTTACTCCATTTTAGTTGTTATGTCTTATATTTATTGTTTCTGATCTTTTAATCAAGCTGACAACACCTAAGTGTGTATAATTATTTATAATATGGCAAACACCCATAATGAAATAAGTGAATATTTTGATAAGTTTATTCGATCTTTTTACGAAGTGGAAAAAACAGAGTTTGACTTAGAGCAATTAGAAATTTCAAAATCCATTTATAAGCACATTTTTAAAATTAAATCTAGCCTATGGAGGTTTGGTGAAAAATTTAATAGATTTAAAAGAATCTCAATTTCAGATATTTTTCAAGACTTGATAGCACTTTATCTTAAACTTGAATTAGATGATAATTTTGAAATTATTCTAGAAACAAAAATTGGCAAATTACAGCCTGACATTTTAGTTAAACACAAAGGATTAAATTTATTTATTTTAGAAATAAAAACTACAATAGGCTGGAATAGAAACTCTTTAAATGGAGAAATACAAAATAGAATATCTAATTTATCGAGAGCATTTAACATTTCAGAAGAAAACATAGTTTACATATTTCAATCACCTTGGAATGTCAATAAAGCTTTTGCTGAAAAATATTGGGACATTGAAAACAATAAACCCAAGGAATTACCGGCGGAATATCCGTTTAATAAAATAAGACCACTTCTAACTGCTGAAGATCCTTTTTATTGGAAAGAACATAAAGACAGAAAATATTTTGAATATAGCAACAAGCAAATTGATTTTTTCTCACAAAACAGTATTGTTATACCTTTAGAAATTACTATTGATGAAATAAAAAAAGCTGCTAGTGATATCTAAAAGCGGTTTTGCAGGCTTATGCTTAAAATTAGAGTCTTTAAAACATCACTAGAACCATAATTATGTTTCACAAGTTGTAGAAAATAAATTAAATACTCGCTATACGAAGCTTCTAGCTTCGGGTTAATATTTTGCTTTAATAACATGAAACCAATGTCGTCTAAGGCTCGAAAACCTCAATTGCACACACACTAAACCGTTATTTTCAAACGAATATAAAAAATGAACAAAGAAACAATTAGTAATTTTATTAACAGGTTAGGAATGTATGTTACGCCAATAAATGAAGAAACTATTGTCTCATTTATTCATGGGTATGAAACTGGAGTTAGGAATACAACCCTAACTAATCAAATTAGTAATCTTCTTTCTAATAAGTACATGATTAGCGAACCTGCTATGGGATTTCAATATCAAATTAAAGTCTATTCAGAAAAATGTGAATTATCTTGGGTAGATGGGTTTGTGCAGATTGTGGAAGAAGTCCTTCAAGCCAATTGAAGAAAATAAAGTAAAAAATGAAAGCGATAGTCGTCTGAAGTAGCAAATTTCAGACAGCGAAACACCTTTTCGGCTGAGGGATGGGAGCAGCGCGAGCGCAGCGAGCGGATTTTTATAATTTGCTGTGGAATTCATTCCGCGGTAATTATAAAAAGCTAGGCTACCGTACTGCGGACAGCCCGACCCGAAATAAAAAACCTCCTCGTAATTTCTACGAGGAGATTTTTTATGAAGGGGCAGCCCCAAAGTATTTTTTATTTAATCAAAATGCGCCGCCACTCTCGTACCAAAGTGTGGTGAGTACTGTTTGTCCGACAGCTTTGAGTGTTGACTTGCTGATGATATCCATATTGTCATCGTGTGTGTGCCAGTGCGGTCCAAATGTTTTTCCTGTATTGGGGTCGACATGGATGATGTCTATGGTCGGGATGCCGGCAAGTGTATTGACGTAGTAATGATCGTCTGTAAGCGGACCTGTCTGTCCTGGGTCGAAGTAGCGTCCGTAGCCTTGTTGTGTAGCGATTTCCCAGACACGATTGGTGATGTAGGGCGCGTATTGCATTGAGACACCTTCTTTCATAAAGCGTGCATTTTTGTGGCCGACCATATCGAGCAGTATCCCGAAGCGAGCCTTGTAGCCTGGCACATGTGGGCTGCTGCCCCAGTGCTGCGAGCCAAGACACCATGAGCTGACATCATGATCGTCTCCTGGATTGCCTTGATCTTCTATATCGAAAAAGACAATGTCAACTCCAACACCTGGATCTTCTTGATTGATGATGCGGGCGATCTCCATCAAAACTCCGACACCGCTGCCGCCATCATCGGCGCCGAGTATTGGTTCGTTTTGGCGAGATTCGTTTGGATCATAATCTGCAACTCGGCGCGTATCAAAATGCGCACAAAGCAGAATACGGTGTTTTCGGTCTGGATAGTATGAGCCGATGACATTATTGCCATAAGCGACAGAATTGTCATACAATCGAGTCGTGAAGGGCTGTTTCATCACTTCTGCGCCATGACCAGCGAGTGTCGTGACGAGCCATTCGGTGACTTGCTTGTGTCCTTCGCTGCCTGGGTCGCGAGGTCCCATGTCGACTTGCTGCTGGATATAGTTGTAAGCTGAGTCTCGATTGAAACTCGGTATATTATCGACGGTTGGTGTAGTCGAAACAGCTTCTGGCTCAGATGAGCAAGCTGCTAGAAGCAACACCACGAAACCGAACAAGGAAAATCGAAGAAAATGTGCTTTCATATTTATTGTCTTTATGATTGAACGCTCCATGAGCTTCCGTCTTTGCCGTCTTTGATTGTGATGCCTGCTTCTGTGAGTTTGGCTCGGATGAGATCTGCAGTGGCAAAGTTGCGATCAGCTCGCGCTTGTTGACGAAGCTCAAGGACAAGTTCCATCACAGCATCAAGAGACTGTCCGCTGCCTGAAGCTCCAGCTGTCACGTCAATCAAGCCGAAGACATCATGGATAATTGCTGCTAGGACTTTCCTGAGTTCTTCAAGTGAATTGGTGTTGACCTCAGCCGACGAAATGTGGCCATCGTTCAAGCTGTTGATCATTGTGATTAGATCAAAGATGCTGGCTAAGGCTTGCGGCGTGCTGAAGTCATCATTGAGGTGTCCGTAGATTGACTCAATACCGTTTGTGATACGGTCATCGTGCTCGGTTTGTCCTGTGCCTGTTGCTTGGATTTGCTCTAGCGTTTTCAAGCCTTGCATGAGGCGGTTGTAGCCTTTTTCGGCTGCCAAGAGCGCATCATCTGACAAGTCAAATGTGCTGCGGTAATGCGATTGTAGCATTAAGAAGCGAACAATCATCGGATTAAATGCTTTGGACATGATGCTGCCTTCGCCAGTAAACAACTCCGCAGGTGAGACAGAGTTGTTGAGGCTCTTGCTCATCTTCGTACCATTGACGGTTAACATGTTGGTATGGATCCAATAGCGGACAGGGTTTGTCCCGCAGCAGCCGACGTTCTGCGCGATCTCATTTTCATGATGCGGAAAGAGAAGGTCCAAGCCGCCGCCATGAATGTCAAATGTCTTCCCGAGATATTTGGTGCTCATGGCTGAGCACTCGAGATGCCAGCCAGGATATCCCATTCCCCACGGACTTTCCCATTGCATGAGATGCTCTTTGGGAGCCGAAATCCAAAGTGCAAAGTCTGTAGGGTGTTTCTTGTCGCTTTGGTTATTGAGATCGCGTGTTTCTTCGAGCAAGTCGTCAGTCTTCTTGCCGCTGAGTGCTCCGTATTGATTTGGATGATCTTTGATGTACTTCTGAGTGTCGAAGTAGATTGAGCCATTGACTTCATACGCGTATCCACGTTCGAGGATTTGAGACACCATCCTGATTTGTTCGATGATGTGTCCTGTAGCCGTCGGTTCTATACTTGGCGGAAGCGCATTCAATGATTTCATGACATCATGAAAGTCAAGGGTCGCCATCTGCACGATTTCCATCGGCTGCTTTTTTTCTTCGATGGCTTGTTTGAGGAGCTTGTCTTCTCCTTGGTCGCCATCATCTGTCAAGTGACCAACATCAGTGATGTTGCGAACGTAGCGAACACGATAACCGAGATGCAATAAGTATCGATAGATGATGTCAAAGGAGACGAAAGTTCGTGCATTGCCGATGTGTGCACTCTTATAGACGGTCGGTCCACAGACATACATTCCGACTTGCCCCTCTACGAGAGGTGTAAAGACTTCTTTCTGTCTAGTCAAGCTGTTGTGAACCATCAATGGTCCATATTCAGAATGTATCATGCGAACAAAGCGTTTAGCAAAGGAAAATTAAGGCGGCAAAATTACTCCGCTCGTAGCGAAAACGTAGCAACAAGCGGTGCATGATCAGATGTTGAATGAGAGACAACGCCTGCATCACCAAAATCGATCCGCTTCGAGCCAAAAATGTAGTCGATTCGCAACATTGGTATTCTGCCGATATAAGTAGAACCAATACCTGCTCCACGGCTCGGCCAAGCGTCAGACAAACGCTGTTTCAATAATCCGTACGCGTATGAATGCGGGGTATCATTGAGGTCGCCGCACAAAAGAACTGGATGCGGAGACGAGTCAATAACTCGTCCAAGTGCTTCGGCTTGATCTTGTCGCTTATAACTTGCATAGCGCAATTTGCGAGCAATGTTTCTTACTCGATCGAGTTTATTCGTTGGTGAAGTTTCATTTCCTTGATCGAGCATTTCTGTGACAAGCTCTTCGTGCTCAGAGCCCAAAGCAATAGAAGCAAGATGAATATTCATCGCTCTGATCGTGTCTTGCGGAAGGATGATGTCAGCCCAAATGAGTCCATTCGTCCAGTTTTGAGCAATATTCAGGGTTCCAGACTCAATTATTGGAAATGCTGAATAAATCGCCAAGCCGCCGCCTCTATAATGATTATACTCAAGACCAATCTCTCGTCTAAGCCGCTCGGCCTGACTCGCACGTATTTGCTTACTGAGCGAATTTTCTTGGATGAACAGAATCTTCGGTTTCTGCTCGATCATCATATCATGCAAGTACTCTTTGTTGACTTGATCGGCGCGAGTATGCTCACCCGGATAAAAACGCTTGACATTGAATGTCATCACGCGTATATCATTGTCTCCTGAGGAGCCAGCGTACGGCATGCTGAAAAACTTACTCAGCGGGATAATCCCAATCAATATGACAAAGCCACTTATCAAAGCCCAAGGCCATCGCCAGATCATCCAAAGAAGAATGAAACAGGCATTTGAGATCAAGAGATACGGATAGCCGAGACCAAGAAAATAAGATGGCCAAAACTCACGCGGCCCGATATAGACACTTGTATATGATGCAAGCAAAAGAATTGCTGCCAATACATTGACAACAATACATGTTATTTTCAACCATTTGACCAATCGATCAAGCATCGTCACTGACGCTCTTCAAAAACACTTTTTCATCCTCTGACAAGGAATCATAACCCGAATTGATGATCTTGTCCAAGATCAAATCGACACGCTCCTGCTGACTGAGTTCAGTTACTTGGTGATTTTTTTGTCGACGCTTTGCAGCAAGAGATCGAGCTGGGGATTTTTCAATAGTCATAGTTGTTACAGGTCTTCGATCCACACGCTTCTCAAAAGTACGTTCGCGAGCGAGTTTTTTCTCTTCGCGACGACGCAAAAACGGCACAATCGACAACTTCGAAAACCAACCTCCGACTCGATCAAAGACAGCATTGATGCCTTGACTCATATCGACCTGTCGCTTCAGCTGCCAAATGAAAAAGAAACCAGCAAGCGCTCCACCCAAATGCGCGATATGCCCACCGCTATTTGCTCCACGCAACGAGACAAAATCAAGAATCAACAACACCAAAACAATCCATTTGATCTTGACTTCCCAAAGCCCAAATAAATGAACAGGATGATTTGGAGCGTAGACACCGATGGCGACCATGACAGCTGTCACACCAGCAGAAGCACCAAGCATAAACCCAGCCACAGGAAAAACCTGCTCTGGCAGCAGTCCATAAGTATGCAGTTGGCCAGCAGCGAAATACGCCAAAAAGCCTGCAACACCTCCGATAAAATACACAGGCCAAATCCGTCGATTCCCAAGATGAGTGACGAAAATGTACCCGAACATGTACAAGTAAAAACAATTGAACAGCAAATGCCAAAAGCTCGTATGCAAAAACATATACGTCAGCACCGACCACGGCCGCGTCAGCATGTGCATACCATCACTCGACACCATAAAAAACTCAAGTAGCCAGCGCATCTGATCCGCCACAAAAGTTTTGTCAGGGATGATGATCCACGCCAAAGCCTGTACGATCCACAGCCCGAGAGCCACCCACACGTTGATCACAATCAAGCGAAACGTCATGTCGCCCGAGTACCAACGCCGCCGCATTTCATCTATCCACTGATGCATTGCACCAAAAGTACCGCATACACGACAGACAAACATGACACTTATGTCACAATAACATACCGACAAGAAGGTCGAACTATTGGGCCATCCGCAGCCTGCGGCTGCGGTCGCTATGTTTCGCAGCTCGCTGTTCGCTCGGCCGCTCCGCGTCTAGGCTCGCTCCGCTCACCTACTGCTGCACAGCGCTTGTCCAAGACGGGGGACTTACTTTTGCATAATCTGATGAAAAACCAAGCCATCATACGAACCTTAACAATTCTCTTATTTGTATTTCTAGCAGCCTTATTTTTAATAGCAATTTTACTAGAAAACTCTACAATAAATCTAATCTTAATTTCGAGTATTCTCGTAAATTTTCTTTTTGGAGTATATAAGACCCAAGCACACCGAAAGAATAATTTAATAGAAAATTATTCACTAATTGTTTGGCTTATACTAGGAGCACTTGCATGTTATGCATTAAATGTCACTTGTGGGTTAGGAAGTGTTCTTGCTGCTAGTATTGTTGGTACAGTTGCTTCTTTTATTCCAAGTGTAAAACGAGATTCAAACTATTTAAAAAAGCTGCCTGCACCTATTTATTGTGGAGCATTTGTCGGTATGTCGAGTACAATAGTAGCTCCCTCTTTTTTATTCGTATTTTTTGCAGCGAGTATTGCAGGTCTTTTATTTATTCTTAGCCAACATGTTTTTGTAGGTGTAGGCGGCAAGCTTGGTACAATAGCATTTGGTGGAGTTGTTCTTTCTTCGTTTCTAGCTTGGCTATTCGTATGAATACTATTATCTTGATACTCGTAGGAGCTCTAGGAGCAATATCGACGTTTTATGTAAGCGAACAATTGAAGCAAGGAGCAGTGCGAGCCTCAGCAGCTTTATCATTATTCGTTGGTTCATTTTTCTATTTTTTTCCTGAACTATTTAATTCATATTTAAGTCAGCACATTCCACTTGTATTTATAGGTGCTTCATTTGTCGGTATGGTATCCAAGCAAGTATTATCAAATTATATTCTACTTGGAATCGCAGGATGTTTATTTGGATTTATTTATACAAATAGCAGCGATTTTTTTCAGGGTTTTGGCGGTGGGCTTGGCACGTCTGCTTTTATTGCTTTAGTTGCTACATTTGGTGTCTTTAAAATTGTTTCTATATTGTATAAACGAGTTGGCTATGAACAGTAAAGATTTATTAGACAAATACTTAGACTACCAAACAAATTGGAGTTCTAGTCATCAATTGAACAGCAAACCATCTAAAATTCGATTAGAAATGCTTATCGCTCTTTTGAAAGCATTTAACATAATTGATGTAGACTTTTCTGAAAACAATAACACTGATTATGAGGAGGAAAACTCTGCTCTAGAATTATTTTCAGATGGATTTTTTTTGGAGGATCGAAGCGCAGAAGAGAACAGCGAAGTTATAAATCGGATTGAGTCATTTGCTAATAAGTTTTACCCCGTCTTATTTAAACTTAGACAGACATATTCAATAAGTTGGCTTTTTAATAATTTGTTACTTTTCCGAACCAGAATTCATGAGTTTACTATTGACTCAAAAGGTTTTGATGGGGGAATTGATTTCGCCGTTCAGTATGGGGCCTTTCTCCAAAATAACTTGCAGACTGTAATCAATGAAAATATTAAAGAAATCGATGAGTTACTTTGCCTTATGATTGATCCAACCAATAAAATAATTACTGAGAAATATTTAATTGACTCATTCAATTATCCAGATGTGAATCTTGAAACAATAGATTTAGATTGGATTGCGGAAAATTACTAATCTATTTTTTGGCTGAGGGATAGGAGCAGCGCGAGC
>JAHDHF010000176.1 GCA_020631455.1 Saprospiraceae bacterium | reverse complement strand
TGCCGCAAGCTGTTTCGGCATCTCTTTTCCTACACTTTGCATAAAGACTCCGCAATGAATGCGGAGTGATAAAAAAGAAAGGTGTGGTGTGACAAAAAACAAGATGTCAAAAAGTAAGCACAAATGAGCCTTCACCTTTCTTTTGACATGCCGCACGCCGTTGCGGCATCTCTTTTCCTACTCATTGCATAAAGACTCCGCAATGAATGCGGAGTGACAAAAAACAAAGTACGGTGTGATAAAGACAGGATGCTGGATGAAAACTACGGCTGAGGGATAGGAGCAGCACGAGCAAAGCGAGTGGATTTATTTTATGTATTGCCACGTACTTCAGTGCGTGGATCATAAAATAAAGCTAGGCTACCGTACTGCGGATAGCCCGACCGCGAGCCGAAGGCAAGCGGGCAGCCCCAAATACAGAAACAATAAAAGATGAACTTTCTTTTTGCAACAATGTTGCAAGTGTGTGTATGTTTGTGCTACAATTCATTTTACAAACTCTTTTCTAATGAAACATTTCCTCTATTTCCTCTCGTTCGTCCTTGTGTCTTCAGCATTGACACTCACGTCTTGCAAAAAAGAAACGCCAGAACAACCAAATGAAGAAGAAGTCATTACGACGCTACGCTATACGCTGACGCCTGCAAGCGGCGGCACTGATATTGTCTTGACATTCCAAGATCTAGATGGTGACGGCGGTACGATACCTGTCGTGACTGGTGGCATTCTGCAAGCAAATGACTCATACTCTGGCAGCTTGACTTTACTCAATGAATCTGTTGATCCAGTAGAAGACATCACAGAAGAAATCGACGAAGAAAATCTCGAGCATCAATTCTTTTTTAGTACAACGACTGCTGGACTTTCGATAGCATACGCTGATGCTGATGCTAATGGCGATCCTGTAGGTCTTCAGTCTCTCTTGACGACTGGTGCAGCTGCATCAGGCACAATCACGATCACGCTCCGCCACGAGCCAGCTAAGGACGCTACTGGCGTCAGTGCTGGCGACATCACAAATGCTGGTGGCGAGACTGATATTGAAGTGAGCTTCCCGATTACAGTTCAATAAAAACCTACTAACATCAAAAAAGCAATCCTCTTTTTTGTATTTGCTTGTTTAGCAAATTTGCAAAGCGTGTACGGGCAGCAATGTCAGTACACGCTTTCTGGTGTTGTCAATGACGAGGGCACTGGCGAGCCGCTCTCATATGTCAATGTCTTTATCCAAGAGCTCTCAGAAAGTACAATGACTGATGAGGAGGGCAAATTTGAATTTCGAAAACTCTGTCATGGTGATGTTCACTTGATCTTATCGCATGTCGGCTGCCAGCCACTGACTGAGCATGTGCATCTGCACGAAGACATCTACCTCGAAATCAATATGCCGCATACCTCTGTTGAGCTGAGTCAAGTGACGGTTGAGAGTTCGGCACAAGCGAATAAATTGTCGCCTGCTGTCTCGATCAATCGCGGTAAAATAGAATCAAACATCGAGGACAATCTCGCGACACTTCTCGAAAATGAAACGGGTGTTTTTGCTTTGAAAACTGGGGCTGGTATTGCAAAGCCAATTATTCATGGTTTGTACGGTAATCGTGTTTCTATTTTTAATAATGGCATCAAGCAAAGCGGCCAACAATGGGGCAATGGACACAGCCCTGAAATTGATCCTTTATCGGCTGAAAAAATACAAGTGATAAAAGGTGTCAACACGCTTGAATATACTGGCGGCAATTTGGGCGGACTTATTCTCGTAGAACCAAGCGCAATAAAAAAAGAACCGCATGTACATGGGCAACTCCACTATGCTTATGAGACAAATGGCAGAGGTCATACTGCACACGCTCGCGTCGGGCAATATAGCCATGCACTCGGCTGGCGAATCCTAGCAACGACAAAACACTACGGCGATCGTCGCGCTCCTGATTATTATTTAAATAATACTGGTGTGCGTGAATACAATCTTGCTGTACAACTCGAAAAACAATGGAATCCTAAATTTGATTCTGAATTATATGTCAGCACATTTAATACGCAATTGGGCGTATTGCGCGGCGCGCACATCAGCAATTTGACTGATCTCGAATTTGCATTAGCTGCTGATGAACCATATTTTACTGAGCCTGATTTTAGCTACGGCATTGATGCTCCTCGACAAAATGTATCGCATCATTTAATAAAAGTAAAATCAACTTATTTTATTGATGAAAATCAATCATTAAAAATTCAAGCAGGAACTCAACTGAATAATAGACGAGAATTTGATGTGCGGCGTGGAGGTCGTACTGAGCGTCCTGCCATGAGTCTGCTCCAACAGTCGTATCATGCTGACATACAATACACGCTCAACGCAAGTAAAAACAACATACTCAAAATAGGTAATCAACTTGAATTAACGAATAATACAAACAATCCAGAAACAGGTATTCTGCCATTAATACCTGATTATATCGCTTTGAAAAATGGGCTTTATGCAACGTATTATTTCAAGTACAAATTTCTAGACATTTCGATTGGCTCGCGATATGATATTGAGCAGCAAAATGCCGTGACTTTTTCGAATGATATTCCACGCGAAATTCTCCGCTTTAATAGAATTTTTCATACAACAAGCCAAGTCGCATCATTGCGCACAGATATTAACGACAAGCACATTTTTAATTTCGAAAGCGGTTTTGTCACGCGTGCTCCTGCTACCAATGAATTGTATAGTTTTGGACTGCACCAAGGCGTCAGCGGTATAGAAGAAGGCAACATCAATTTAAAAATTGAACAATCAATTAAATCAACGCTCGAGTACAACTGGAAACCAAACACAAAATTATCACTCACAACTCTAGCATATTTCCACCACATTAATAATTATATTTTCCTTGACCCGACCAATGAATTTAGAGTAACAATACGAGGCGCATTTCCTGTATTTGAATACAAGCAAACTGATGCACAACTATTCGGTCTCGATGCTTCGCTTAAATATGATCTGTTACGCTCCTTGCAGCTTGAGCTTGGATACAGTTATTTAAATGGACAAGACAGAAGCAACAGTGAGCCCCTTGTATTTATGCCACCCAATCGGATTACTTCGAGAATACAATATCAGCACCCGAGCAGCATCCGCCTCGGGTCTACTATCCAATTAATCAATCTAAAAGTCGAAGCAGATTTTAAGCATATTTTCGAGCAAGTCAACTTAAACTCCGATCAAGATTTTACAGCTGTTCCGAGTCAATATTCGCTCCTCGGCATTAAATTATCGAGTGGATTGGTCACAAAAAAGACGAATTTCAATTTTTATATCAAAGTCGAAAACCTTTTTAACACTTCCTATCGAGATTATTTAAATCGGCAGCGTTATTTTGCAGATGACCTCGGCAGGAGTATTATTATTGGTACGCGATATTCCTTTTAAAAACTAGCTGCCATGAATGCCAAAGAACTATTAAAAAAACAAAATCTTCGTGTCACACAACATCGTTTGACAGTCGTTGATTTATTATTAAATAATAATCACGCAGTTCCATTTTCGACGATCCAAACCGCAGCAAAAGAAATGGATCGCGTCACCTTATATCGCACGATTGACACCCTCGTCCAAAATGGTGTAATCCACAAAGCCTACGCAGATAAATCTGACACGCATTATGCACTTTGCGATCATCAGCAATGCAGCCATCACGCACACGAGCACAACCACATTCATTTTAAATGTACAAATTGCGAGACCGTCTCCTGCGTGGATGTAAAACCGAATTTCGAGCTGTCAATTCCGAACGTCAAGATTAGTACGATCTCCATTCTTGCAGATGGGATTTGTGCTGAGTGCTCCTAATTCCTATTAGTTAAAATAAGGGGCCATCCCCTCGTCGTTCGCCTGCGGCTCACTCCTCACGGTCGCTACGTTACGCAGCTCGCTATTCGCTCGGCTCTGCGTACCGACAAGTCGGTACTTGATCTGCCGCAAGCGGCACTGCTGCACATCGCTTGTCCTATCCATGAGTATATTGCATCATTAGTAATCGTTCTAGATGTCTACAAAAGGAAA
>JAHDHF010000175.1 GCA_020631455.1 Saprospiraceae bacterium | reverse complement strand
GCGGGCAGCCCCAAATAATCTATTCTAATCAGAATGAAGCCTTGATTTATATTGAGTTATGTTATGAACTCTCGAACAATTACGTATTGGCTTTTACTAGTATTTCTACCACTTCTGTTTGGAGTGAGTATTTATCAATTCGAATTTCTTCAACACAAACTTATTCGGAACTATGTTCCTGATTTTTTTTGGGCATTTTCATGTACTTCGGCTTTGCTGTTTCTAGCTTGGTTTTTTGAGTTTCCGAAATACATCATAGCAGTACTCGCATTGCTTATTTGCTTATCGCATGAATTGGCACAAGCAACAGGAGTCACTATCGGAACGTTTGATTGGTACGACATTGTTGTCATCTCGGCAGCTAGTATCTTTGCATCTTCAATTCAGTTCCTATGTTTCAGCCAAGTATTAAAAAGATAATCGGCTTTTCTATTTCAGTAGCCATAGTAATTCTTTACTGGTGGGCTGCAGTAGCTACAAGCCAAGCGACTGACTACGTCACTCTCAATGCCTATGTTGATACACTCGGACTCGACAGCATCGTCGTCACCAACAATGACAGCTTTGATTACGAAGGCTGGACAATCACAGCAGTACCAAGCACTCAACTTGATTCGAGCTACTACTTGCCGCCTAATATTCTAAGTCCTGGTCAGACAGATACTTTTCATCTTAACGACATGAGTAATTATTGGAATTCAATTTATCCTGATAATACCTCTCCTAAATCAATCCGTCTTTCAGTAAGTGTTCCGAACACAGAAGTAAGAACTGAAGGCGAATTTTTTAGAGAGTTTTAATTCTACTATTAAAATAATGCGTTTGTCAAACACTACATACTCAAAGTCGCTCTTCGGCATTTTCTTTTTTGTATTTACTATTTGTGTCTATTGGTGGGCAGCTGTTGCGACTAGCCAAGCCGAAGAGCTTATTCAATTAAATGCAACAGTCGATAAAATCGGTCTTGATAGTATTATTATATCAAACAATGATAATTTTGATTATACTGATCTATCTATTTTGGTTTCTCCTGTAACGCAACTCGACTCAAGCTATAATTCTACAGCCTTGCTTCTTCCTTCTGGACAAGTCGATACTTTCCATTTACATAACTTCAAAAATTTCAATAATCTAAATTACCCAAATGATATTCAAGCTAAAACAGTGCAACTTACCGTGTTTGTACCAAATACTGATGTAGAGACTTACGGGTATTTAAGTATTGAATTTTAAATTAAAAGAAGATGCCGCAACTTCATAACAAAATAAACAAAGATGTACTCAAGCAGCGCATCCAAGAAAGTGATGAAAAACGCATTACCCTAAGTTTTTATGCCTATCATTTATTAGAAGATGTACAAGCATTTCGAGATCAATTGTATACGAAATTTGAAGAGTGTGGTGTACTCGGTAGAATCTATGTGGCAGGCGAAGGTATCAATGGGCAGCTCTCTGTTCCTGAACAAAATTTTGAAGCTTTTAAAAACGTCATTCAGTCTTATGATTGGATGAAAGACATGCGCCTCAATATTGCAATAGAAGATGATGGAAAATCATTTTTTAAATTAATAGTAAGAATTCGACCAAAGATTGTCGCGGACGGAATTGATGATCCAGACTTTGACCCAACGGATCGTGGTGTACATCTTGATGCAGCTGCTTTTAATGAATTGACGAATCGAGATGATGTCACGCTCGTCGATATGCGCAATCATTACGAGAGTGAAGTCGGTCATTTTGAAGGTGCGATTAAGCCTGATGTTGATACATTTAGAGAATCATTGCCAATTATTGCGGACTCACTTGCTGATAAAAAAGATAAGCCGCTCGTCATGTATTGTACTGGCGGTATCCGTTGCGAGAAAGCGAGCGCGTATATGAAGCAACAAGGCTTTGAGGAAGTGTATCAACTCGATGGCGGTATCATCGAATATACTCGCCAAGTAGAGCAAAAAGGTCTTGACAATAAATTTATCGGGAAAAATTTTGTCTTTGATGAGCGGATGGCAGAGCGCATCTCTAACGAAGTGATTGCCAAGTGCCACCAATGCGGCAGCCCTTGTGATACGCACATCAACTGCTCGAATGATCACTGTCACATCTTATTTATTCAATGTGACTCTTGCAAAGATCTATACGATTCTTGCTGTTCGAGTACATGTCAAGAGTTTTCCAAACTGGATAAAGATGAGCAGCTTGCTCAGCTGTTAAAAACTGATTTTCCAGGTAAGAATATCGCCAAAGCACGATATGGGGATTTGAACCCTAGTTTGCTTGATGCAACGACTTCTGCTCAAGACGCATCTTAATATTAGGTCATTTTGTTGGCTAAGGGATAGTAGGCAGTGCGCAGCAGATATGAGCGTAGCGAAATAGCCGAGCGATCAGCGAGCTGCCGAATAGCCCGACCCGAATGAAATGAGGGAGAGCCCCTCTAATTTTTGTGTATGCGTATGCGTTGGTTTTTCATCTCAATTTTGATATTTGTTTTTCAGTCGATTTATGCGCAGATCGATTCGATACCAAAGGCTGAGTCTGAATACGATGCGATAGATGACAATTATATCGTCGAGACCAAATGGCGATATACGTACACTACTCATGCTGAATCAAACACTGTGATTCACAAGGCTGACAAAAATTACGATTATTTATTGCACTTTAAATATGACTATACATTTGTCGGGTATTTAAATACAGAATTTTCAACTGGCAAATGGCGACTTGCTAAAGAGAATACTTGGTTGTATTATCCATTTAGAAAGGTGCAATGGTGGCGTATTCCGATTGCAACTCAGGATGAACTTGTATTAGAATTTGATGATGGGAGAAGTACGTTTCGATATCATTATGTCAGTGTCGAATCAAAAGATGCTCCATTTAAAAAAGATGCAAATGAACTGCCTGATGTACTCGTAGAAGACATCACAAAAACGAAAAAGGAAAAGCGAAAAGAGCGACGTCTCACAAAGCGTGAAGTCAGGAAAAAGAAAAAAGCTGAAAAGCGCAAAGAAAAAATAATGCGCGGCTTTGAAAAAGAGCTTGAACCAATTGAAATTTCAATTATTGGAGGCGGCTTTTTCGGTGGTCAAAATCCGCTCATCAAAGATTATATGACGATCAACACGAAAGGAAATATCGTCAGAGAACAAGAAGACATCAACGGGAATAAAAACAATCGTAAAGGAAATATCACTCGACAAGAACTCGAAGACATCGCTTACTATATGCGTGACAAAGGTTTCTTCGAACTTCAAAAAGTGTATGAATGTGAGACTGATGCGTGCCGAGCTAAAGCTGGCTCAAAACCTTCTCCTATTCCACTGCGCATTTCGCTTCAGATCGGCAGCAAATACCACGTCGTACAATTATCTGTTTGGGCTCCAAATCGCGAAAACAGAAATTGGGTCAATCATCCAGAAGAGCTCAATCGTATGATCGACGGTATTTATCGCGCCACGAATATGCGATAGCTAGAATTTTATGGGTCATATTTTTTATTTGCTATTTGAAATAGAAAATAAAAAATACCAGGCTGTCCGGCAGCTCGCTGTTCGCTCGGCTGCTTCGGCTACGCCTCGCATCTGCAAAGCACTGCCTACCATCCTTTGCCCATCTCTTTAATTACAAAATAGGCGTACAATATTGCTCCAAAGATGACTGAAACACTCTATTTAATCTTCCTAAAAAGTCAGAGCCTTTTTTATTGACGATTTTGCGATCATCTGCCTCGTATACTGGAGTGAGCTCGCCCATTGTACCAGTCGTGATGACTTCGTCTGCAGTGTACAGCTCCGTCAAAGAGATATTTTTTTCTTTGACGGTCATACCGATTTCTGTAGCAAGATTAATGACATGCTGCCGAGTGATACCATGCAGACAAGCATCAGCAAAAGGCGTGTACAATACCTCATCTCTCACAATAAAAATATTAGTGCCATTTAACTCAGCAAGGAAGCCATAATTATCGAGCATTAAAGCGGCATCAGCACCTGCTTTATTTGCTTGAATTTTGGCAAGGATATTATTAATTAAATTGGTGTGATGAATTTTGCTATCGACATACATTGGCGCATTGCG
>JAHDHF010000174.1 GCA_020631455.1 Saprospiraceae bacterium | reverse complement strand
ACATTTTCATTTATCCGAATCCTACAAGCGACATTCTCAATATCGACTTTGCTAAAACTGGAGGCGGTTTACGTGTTTCTGTATATAATATACAAACTGGTCGAGTCATGTACAGTAAGTATGATAGGTACAGAGATCAACTATTTAAACTCAATGTTTCGGATTATCCTGCGGGATCGTATGTAATCGAAATCTATTACATGAATCGGGATGGCAATCAAAGATCCTACAAAAAAATATTTATCAAACAATAACAAAACTTATGTTTATTATTGAGCGATTGATTTTGCAGAGTCAGTCCTCGGACAAGCGCTGCGAAGTGGTGGCAAAGCCAGACGCGAACGAAGTGAAGCCGCCGAGCGAACAGCGAGCCACTGAGCATAGCGACCGCGACGAACTTGTGAGGAGCGGATGGCCCATAAATATTAATGCTCTTCTACTGCATCAAACTGTAAGGCAGCGAGCTGGCTATACAAACCATCGGTAGATGTCAGCTCATTGTGTGTCCCAGACTCGACGACGCGACCTTTGTCGATCACGTAGATGCAATCTGCCTCGCGGATGGTCGAGAGGCGATGCGCAATGACGATCGAGGTGCGACCTTTCATCAAGCGCTGCAAGGCTTCTTGGACGACGCGCTCAGACTCAGCATCGAGCGATGAGGTGGCTTCGTCGAGGAGTAAGATCGCTGGATCGCGCAAGATGGCGCGCGCGATGGCGATGCGCTGTCGCTGTCCGCCACTGAGCTTGACGCCGCGCTCACCGACTATTGTCTCCATCCCTTCTGGGAATTCTTGGATAAAGGTCAGGGCATTGGCTTGAGCTGCGGCGGATTCAATTTCAGCAGCTGAGGCGCCTGGCTTGCCATACTCGATATTTTCGCGAATCGTGCCGCCAAAGAGAATGACTTCTTGAGGCACAAGCGCGACATTCTCCCTGTAAGCAGTGATGTCAAGATCAGCTAAACGCTGCCCATCGACAAGGATCTGTCCACTCGACGGATGATAAAACTCAAGGATCAACTGTATGATTGTGCTCTTGCCTGCTCCACTCGGCCCGACGAGGGCGATTGTGCTGCCTGGCTTTGCTTGCAAATTGACGCCATTGAGTACTTGCACATCTTCGCGTGTCGGGTACGAAAACTTGACATCCGAAAATTCGACATCGCCTTGTAGCACAAGCGGCTGCGAAGCAACTTCTAGATCAACTTCGGGTTCGGTTTCGAGGATTTCGACGATGCGCTCTGTCGCTCCAAGCGCCTTGAGTATTTGTGTGTAGAAATCTCCGAGACTAGCTAGCGCGCCGCCAACGACCGCCATCACTACAAAGAAGCGAACCAAGTCTCCAGCCGTAATTACATCATCGGCTACGAGATGCGCACCACGCCAAACCATAAAAAACATCGTCCCAAATAAGACGGCGATGATAAACGTGATAAATACGCCGCGAATCCGAGCAAAACGAAGCGAAATTGAGACGACTTTGTCGATTGACTTGCCGTAGCGGCTCGACTCAAATGCTTCGTTGGCAAATGACTTGACGGGAATAATTGATTGCAAGGTCTCGACGATGATTGTATTTGTCGAGGCAAGCGCGTCTTGACGCTCTTTGCTCAAACGGCGGATAAAACGACCAAAGAAAAAGGCAATCAAAATCACAACTGGAAAAACCGCTAACATCGTCAAAGTCAGCTTGGGTGTCATGACAAATAAATAAATGACACCACTCAACAGGAGAATGATTTGCCGTACAAACTCTGCAAGCGTGATCGAGAGCGTGTCTTGCATTTGCTGTACATCAGATGCACTTCGACTTGATAATTCTCCGACACGATTTTTATCAAAAAACGTCATCGGCAAAGAAATCAAGCGCGTATACAGCGCCTTACGAATATCAGCCATGCCTTTTTCGCTGACGATCGCAAACATATATACACGGATGAAGGACAAACCTGCTTGTACAATCAAGACTACAAGCAAGATCAATCCAATCTTATTCAAAGAAAATCCATAGCGACCTTTGCCTTGTGCGATGTCGATCATCTCACCGCCGACCTCTGGAAACACCAAAAACGTCAAAGACGACAAGGCAAGTACAAACAATCCTATAATAAAAGGAATGATGTACGGTTTCAAAAATGAAAAGATGCGCAAGGCGCGCTGCATCTCACTTTTATTCAATCGCTTCGGCTTTTCGCCATCGTCTTTTCGTCTGCGTGCCATACTTACGGCTGCAAATGTCGTCTAATTTACTGAGACAAATGCTTGAAGAATGTCCTATTTCTCGAAGACCTGAATCGTCTTCACTTCTTCAGTCAAATCAGTGAATTTGCCCTTGTAGCGTGTCGCGCGTACCATGTGATTATCGATCCAGTGATAATTGCCTCCGCGCGGTTTGCCCATCAGCAGCCCATGATACTTAAAGCCATGTTTGTCGAGCCATGCTTCCGTCACCTCGCGGTGCGCCTCGGTCCGCGACGTAAAAAATGTAATGATATGACCTTCGTCAAACCACTTATTGAGTGTCGCAAGCGCATCAGGAAATGGCTCGCAAGTCACCATTCGCTCAGGCTCTTCGTTAGGCACGTCTTCTGTGATCGTACCGTCTATATCGATGAGATAATTCTTCACATGATCAGGCAAAATCGGGCTGATGAGGTTGCCATCCGCATCGTGTAATTCGTTAAGTTCTTGTGCCATTGTTTATTCTTTTGGGAGTGTTTTTTTATGAGCCATCCGTGCAGAGTATACTCTGCACGGTCGCTATGTTTCGCAGCTCGCTATTCGCTCGGCCGCCTGTGGCGTCTGCCTAGCGGCACTGCTTCACAGCGCTTGTCCGAGCAGCTGCTTTAGTTTGAGAGTTGATAGATATCAGCGTATTTTTTCTCAGCATAGTTCATGAAGTAATCAGCATTAAGTGATTCGCCTGTGACGCGCTTGCACAGATCAGTAGCAGAATAACGCTTGCCATGCTGGTGAATATTTTCTCTCAACCAATGTAAAAGTGGCTTAGTGTTATTGACAGCAATTTGTTCAGTCAAGTTCGAGATGTCTTTTTCTGCTTGCGCAAAGAACTGAGCTGCGTACAAGCTGCCAAGAGAATATGTCGCAAAATAGCCGATGCTACCATGGCTCCAATGAATATCTTGTAGCACACCTTTCGATGGTTTTGGCACATCAAGGCCGAGATATTCTTTGTATTTATCATTCCAAGCAGCTGGTAGATCGACAGCATTGAGCGAACCATCTATCATCCCGAGCTCGAGCTCAAAGCGGATCATCACATGCAAGTGATAATGCAGCTCATCTGCTTCTGTGCGGATAAAGCCTGGTTCAACTTTGTTGATTGCTTTATAAAACGTATCGACATCGACTGATGCAAGATTCCTAGGGAAGCGTTGCTGCAAATCAGTAAAATTCGCTTGCCAATATGCTTTGCTTCGTCCGACATTATTTTCCCACAAACGGCTTTGAGATTCGTGGATACCGAGTGATATAGCTTCGCCCAGCGGCAGACCATAATACTCATCATTAAGTCCTTGCTCGTAGAGTGCATGGCCGCCTTCGTGGATGCAGCTGAACAGCATATTGGCGAGATCATGCTCGTTGATACGAGTTGTCACGCGCACATCAGACGGCGAGAGCGATGTCATGAATGGATGCGCAGCGATGTCTTGTCGGCCTGTAGTAAAGTCGTAACCCATTTTGCGTAGTACATCAAGACCGTAATGCCACTGGACATCTCGATCATACTTCTCATGCAAAAGACTGTTATCGACTTGTGGTTGTGCTTTGAGTTTATTGATTAGTGCGATAAGTCGCGGCTTGAGGTCAGCAAAAACAGCTTTGACTTCAGCAGTTTTTGTGTTTGGCTCGTACTGATCAAGGAGCGGATCATACGGATGATCTTCGTAGCCAAGTATATCGACTTCTTCGCGACGTAGCTCGATGATCTTCTGGAGCGGCTCTTCGAAGATTGAAAAATCTTCTTTGCTTTTGGCTTGATGCCACGCATGAAATGACTTCGAGATCAAAGCTGCTTGACGCTCTACGAATGCTCGATCAAATTTCTTTTCGTGCTGGTACG
>JAHDHF010000029.1 GCA_020631455.1 Saprospiraceae bacterium | reverse complement strand
GCTGTGTCGAAAAGAAAAAAACAACAAACCACTTGGTTTTTAACACAGTTCATATAGTTCGTGTATATTAGCAAAATTATGGTTATGCGCATTGCGCATAACATGTCAAAATTGGCGGTTATGCGAAATTTCGCATAACTGAACCGATCTGCTGCAATCCCTTCGGGATTACAGCAGATCGGGGAAGGTATGAGCCTTTTCCGCCCCGAAGGGACGGACAGAGATCACTCGGTATGGAGTCATACCGAGTACAGACTCATACCTTCCCCGTTCTCGGCAAGCAGAAAAATAAAAAATCAACTAAATGGACAAAAAATCAATTTTTCAAACCTTATTTTGGATAGCAGGCATTGTAAGTACAGTTTTAATAACATTTAATATGGGCAAAGGCTATGGTGAAGATGCATCAGAAACCAAAATAGCCGCTTTAGAGGAGAAACTGGCTTTTTACAAAAAAACTGACAAATTGAATTTGCCTAAACTCATTAGTGATTTAGACACAGTTACTACAAATTTAAATAAATCTCTAAGTGACTCTGAATTCATTACCTTGATACAGAAGGAAAATACAAATCTAAAAACAGACCTGTCTATTAAGACAGCAAACCTGGATTCTTTGACAAAGGAGAATACAATTCTAAAAGAGACAAAAGAAAAATTAAATGAAGATTTAATTAAGGTCAGAAGTGATTTTTACAAGCTTTCAGCCAAGAAAAATTCAATAACAATTTCAGAAGGAGAATCTGATTTTTTAATCAATAATGGTTTACTCATAGGGGTAACAAATATTTGGAGTAATTCAGTAGATTTTAACTTGGACAATAAGAAAAGCAAATTAGAAGTAGGGCAACAAGTGAAAAAAGAAATTGGTGGACAAACAGCAATAATAACTTTGAAAAAAGTAATTAAACAAGAAAAGTTCGATAATGATTTGAAAAATAAATGTCAATTTGATTTTACACTTGTGAAAAAAGAATAAAAAGCCAGCCGAGAACAAAGGCTAAAATGTTCATAGCCAGCAAAAGCTGGCTACGCCGTTTAGCCGAACCGTTAGATACTTCATAGTTTTAGTTTACCCTTCTTTTTTGGACAAGGGATAGGAGCGGCGTGAAACGTCAAGCGGGCGGCTCTCGTGTGAGAACCGCCCGCTTGATGAGCTTAGCGAAACCGCGGATAGCCCGGTGCTGCGAAAGCAGCATGGCCCCTACTTCACTTATGCTTTTTCGCGCTTGACATTCTTAGCTGAATCATCTTTTAATTCACGCTCTTTAGTCAAATCATACATAACTGGTGTCGCAATAAAGACTGATGAATATGTACCGATCAAGACACCAATCAACAAGGCAAATGCGAAGCCGCGGATACTCGCGCCACCAAAGATGAAGAGAATCGCGATTACAAACAATGTCGTCAATGATGTAATGATTGTACGGCTGATCGTGTTATTGACGGCACGGTTGACAAGTTCATAGCGAGACTTCTTCGTAAAGCTGTTCATAAACTCACGAATACGGTCAAATACGACGACAGTATCATTGATCGAATATCCAATGACGGTCAGAATGGCTGCTATGAAGTTTTGATCAAGCTCTAAAGAGAATGGGCTCAAACCTTTGAATAATGTAAAGATCGCAAGGACGAACAGAACATCATGGAACAAGGCTGCAACGGCACCAAGTGAATATTGCCACTTCGAGAAACGGAAGAGAATATACAAAAAGATTAAAACGAGTGCAAAAATCGACGCTTTAAATGCGCTCTTCTTAATATCATTGGCGATGGTCGGACCGACTTTACTTGATTGTGTGTAGTGCGTTTTCGTATTCGCAACTGCGACATTTGAAAACTCAGTCAAATTTGAAGTCACACCAGATATTTTTGAGATGCCTTCGTGAAGCTTAGACAATACTTTTGCATCTGTGTCATCTGCTTTTTCGTTGATGAGATACGTTGTCGTGACTTCGTATGTGTTATTACCACCGAATGTTTTAACGACAGGCTTGACACCAAATGATTCTGTTAAAATGGTAGAAATCTCGCTTGAGCTGGTATTGACTCCTTCTTCAAATTCAATCGCGTATTTGTAACCACCTTTAAAGTCAACTCCTAGATCAAATCCTCTCGTGAACATGCTGATTAAACCAGCAACGATAATCACACCGCTGAAGATGTATGCAACTTTACGTTTTTTGAGCCAGTCAATATTGACATTTGAAAATGCATTCTTAGAAATTGGAGTCCAGAATGACATTGACTCATTCTTACCATTCCACCACTCAATGACCATGCGGCCAAAAAAGACAGCAGTAAAGACAGATAAGACAACACCAATTCCGAGTACTGAAGCAAAGCCTTTAATCGGACCACTACCGAGTGTATAAAGAATACCTGCTACGATCAACGTTGTGATATTCGCATCGATAATCGCTGAGTATGATTGCTTGAAACCGTCATTGATTGCAGCTGTGATAGATTTGCCATTGCGCAATTCTTCACGTATACGCTCGAAAATGATTACGTTGGCATCGACCGCCATACCGATTGTCAATACAAGACCCGCTATACCTGGAAGTGTCAAGACTGTACCAAATGATGCAAGGATTGCTACGATGAATAAGACATTGAGGAAGAGCGAAACGATCGCTACAACACCACTTTTTCCGTAGTACAAGATCATAAAGATCAAAACGAGGAACAATCCAACGATCAATGAAATGATCGAGCGGCGGATATTCTCAGCTCCGAGCGTCGGACCGACTACATTCTCTTCAATGATTTCGAGTTTGGCTGGAAGCTTACCTGCATTCAAGATGTCAGCAAGGTCTTTCGCTTCAGCAGCGCTGAAGCTACCTGTAATCTGTGTGCGTCCGCCAGTAATCTCGCCTTGTACAGCTGGAGCAGAAACAACTTCATTATCAAGCGTGATTGCAACTTCACGATTGTTGTCAGCAAAAGCTTCCTTTGTAATCTGAGCCCATTTACGAGCACCAGTATTGTTCATCGTGAGAGAAACTACCGATTCGTTAGTGGTCGGATCAATATCCTGCTTTGCAGAAGTTATAACTTCTCCATCCATCAATGCTTTTTTCTTGCCGCGTGTGTCAAGACCGTGTAGCGTGTAAAACTTCTCACCTGTATCTCCTTTGAAGAAATTGCTAGACCAAGCCCATTTTACATTCGGGAAAAGCTGCTTGATGCCTTTCATATTAAGCATCGTCAATACTGTATCACGGTCAGCTTCTTTTGCATAGCCTAAGTAGCCGCTCTCGCCAAGTACTTGTTCACCATCACGACGGAATCCATCAGGGTTAAAGAATTCAAGAAGCGGATTCAGGCTCGCCATGTCAACGATTGTATCGTTGATCTCTTCAGTTATTACAGTACTATCAGAATTGTAACCAATTGTATCGATTCGTGTTTCGTAGATTGTGTCAATCTTGACATCAAGCTTTGAACGAAGCAACTCATTTGCTTGCTGAAACAAAGGATTCATTTCTTGCCCTTGCTTCACATGCCAGAACTCAAGAAGTGCTGTTGACTTTAAGAAATTACGCGCACGCTTTTGGTTTTTGACTCCCGGGAGCTCGACTAGGATACGATCTGTACGCTCATCAAGGGTTACGTTTGGCTGCGCGAAGCTTGATTTGTCAAAACGCTTATTCAACTGGCTATACGTCAGCTGTACAGTCTCATTTGCTTCTTGGCGAAGAAGAGTGAGAACTTCTGCATCAGATGTAGATTGATCGACATCATCAGAGATAGCAGTGTTGTTGCGGAAAATGCGCGATAGCTTCTGCCCGTTTGCTACTTCTCCCCAAGCATCACCAAATAATGTGATAAAGTCAGTATTTGATCCTTCTACTTGCTTTTTGCGAGCCAAATCAAGTGCTTTGCGGAAGTTAGCATTTTGATTGTCTTTGCTCAATGTGATCAAAAAGTCCTTGAGATCAATCTGCATGACAACGCTCATACCGCCCTTGAGGTCAAGCCCGAGTGCGAGCTGCTGCTTCTTGAGTGTATTGTACTTGAATGAGTTGAGACCAAAAACAGAAATCGTCTCATCGCTGATCGAATCAATATATGCTTCGCTTACTTGATCTGCTATAGCTTCTGCTTCTACTGGGTCATCAATTCCAGAAGCAGCGATTTGACCAAGCTCTGCAGCTCGATTGTCGATATTGCGTACAGGAATAGAAATGAGAAGTTGGTAGAGAGCTACTAAGAGTAGCAATACTGTGAAAAACTTTATTAAACCTTTACCTTGCATGAGGTGTGCCTTTAGCTCGTAATGTGTTCAAAAATGATTGCTCTCGACAGAATCACACCATATAATGGTATAGCTGCGCCTTAAGCGACCGCAAATATAGACTTTTTACAGATCGAATTGTACATAGAATTTAGATGTTCTTCACATTGTCTTTGGCATAGGGATGCGAAGGAGTGGCGCAGCCAGACTCAGCTCTGCTGAGGCCGAGCGAATAGCGAGCTACGGAGCAGCCCGACAGCTCGAATATTATGAGAGCTGGATGCCCCAAATTTTGATGTACTTTGAGCTTCGATGAAAACTATTTTGCTCATCAGCGATACGCACGGATTTCTTGATCCAATGATCCAGAAGCATCTGCGTGATTGTGATGAGCTATGGCATGCTGGTGATATCGGAACGCCTCAAACACTTCTTGATTTAGAGGCTTTATGCAAAAAAGAAAATCAGCGTTTAAGAATTGTCTACGGAAATATAGATGGTCATGTGATCAGAAAATCGACACCAAAATTTCTTGAATTTTCTATAGAAAAAATGAAGGCAATAATGCTCCATATCGGTGGAAAACCGCCTCGCTACGCTAAGGATATAAAATCTTTACTTCAACAAAAAAAACCAAACATATTTATTTGCGGTCATTCGCACATTTTGCGCGTACAATATGACAAGCAGCTCAATTGTATGTATTTAAATCCTGGCGCGTGTGGCAATCACGGCTTCCATAAAGTTAATACAATGCTCAAATTTGTAATTGAAGAAAATAAAATTCATACTATGAATATCATTGAATGGCCTAGAAATACAAAACGCCAATCAGCGGACATATAAAATATACTCCATCATCTTTTTCACTTCTTCTTGAGTAAATTGAGAAGCTATATTTGGCAATTGCGGAAGCCATATATCGAATAAAATAAATTGGTCAATATAACCTTGATATAAAGCATATTGGCCGCCAAGTACCATGTGCGCATCATTGCCTGTTGGAGTCACTTTTGCAAACTCAAGTTCATTTAATAAATTGAGAACACATTCTTTATTTTCTGCAAGAAGAAATTGACTTGCTTCAATTTCTTTTAACTTTTTTGTAGCAGGCTCATTTTGTTTCCAAAGCTCTTGACAGAGTGCGTATGCATGCCAGTTTTCATTCCCCGACACAATTATTGTATTTCCTTTAATTTTTGAATATGCTCTCGGAATAAATTTCCAATCAATTAACACATCATCATGCTCATTCTGAATTTCAAAAATGAAATCTTTAACTTCTTCAGAATTACGATTATAAATCCAAGCAATCAAAGCATATCGAGTTGCTGATTCTTTATCACCAAGTTCTAGAAAATACTGAGCAAGAACGAAGTACGAATCCCAAGTATGCGGGCTTGCATCAATAGATGCTTCATACCATAGCCTAGCATTTGTCTCATCATTTTTGGCAGCAAACAAATCTCCTAGAAGGCGTCGCGAATAAAAATCAGAATTATTTTCAGTTGCAATGTTTAATAACTTTCCTTCTAGCTTTTTATATTTTTTTGCTTGGATTTTAGATTCAATCTTAACTAGATGTTCAGGTGCTTTTGAAGTTTTAAAAACATGAGTGTTAAGTGATATAGCCGTATCAGTCTCAATATATTGAATCGCCAAATTCATGTTTTGAGCAGCCCGTTCGAGTCCAGCTAAATCGCGCAAAAGCTGCCCATTCGTAATCGTTGCAAACAATAAGAAAAACAATAACCAAAATATCCTCATACAAGTATTTAAGCAGTCTTTATGCCAAGCTGCAAGATAGATCATATTCGAAGCAATAAAAAAGCCGAGCAACGAAGTTGCTCGGCTCTGTAAATGACAATTCAGGAACTGCTATTTACCTAAAAATCCTTTTGCCATGTTAATGATGTTTCCAGCATCGCCACCGACTAGATTCGTAATTTGGCTAATATCAAAAGCAGAATCAGCTTCTTCACTTGATTGGAATTTCTGCGCCATATTTTGGAATAAATGACTTGCAGTTGATTGCGCTTCTTGCTGTGCTTCTTCAGCTGCCATTCCCTTATTCTGGAAAATTTGGCTCAACTGACCTTGTACATTTTGCATGATACCATTTTCGCCTTGTGCTTCACCGCTAAAAAGCGAAGTCAATTGGCTGATGTCGCCACCTTGGATCGTCTGCATAATTGCATTGAGACCTTCGCCTGATGCTTCGTTTGTAGCTTCTTCGTTGAGGCTATTGCCTTGCATTTTCTCTTGAAGCGACTGCATCGCGAGGTTTTTCAATTGCTCTAACATATTATTTGAGTATTAAGTGATTAGAATTATTGTTATGACGCGAACATACATTTGCGTCACAAGCTTCTACATGAAGGAATTGTTAAGCTTCAAATTTGGGGCATCCGCTCCTCTTCTTCGATTCGTCGCGGCGGGCTGATCCAGGGTTTCGCTGTTCGCTCATCACTTCGCCTTTGGCTCGTGAGCGCTATCGCGCCCCTTCCCATCCCTACGCCAAAAAATGCAACCCTGCATTCTAGGCGCTAGAGATTCTCTTGACACAGATTATAGATCTTGATTGCTTCAATCGCTTCTTTGACATCATGTACACGTAATATTGTAGCACCATTTTGCAAAGCAATCATGTGAGCAGCCGTGGTTGCATTGAGTGCGGCCTCAGGGCTCGTTTCGAGTGGCTTGTAGAGCATACTTTTTCTGCTCAGACCGGCAAGAACTGGATACCCAAGCATCTGATACTCATTAAGACGATTCAATATTTGGTAATTGTGCGAGATTGTTTTACCAAATCCAAACCCCGGATCAATCACAATATCATCAATCCCAGCAGCATTCGCTTGTTCGATCTTCATTCGCAATGAATCAATGCTCTCGATCACGACATCATTATACTGAGGATTGTCTTGCATTGTATTTGGTTTCCCTTGCATGTGCATCATAATATACGGTACACCCAGATCAGCAACCATCTTGTACATCATTGGATCATGATCACCGCCGCTGATGTCGTTGATAATATGTGCACCAGCTTCCACAGCAACCTGAGCCGTTTTTGCCCAAATCGTATCAACACTTATCGCAGCTCTAGGAAATGCCTTCACAATTTGCTGAACACCTTCTATAAGGCGCTTTTGTTCGACCTCTGGCGAAATAATCGCAGCCCCAGGGCGACTTGACATCGCACCCAAGTCTAAGATCTGAGCTCCAACTTCAAGCATTACCTCCACTTGCTTAAGAAGCTGGGATACCTCAGCGATCCGACTTCTTGCAAAAAACGAGTCAGGCGTCAAGTTCAGAATTCCCATCACAATCGGCTTTTGAAGATCAATCAATCGATCGGCTCCTCTCAGCGTTGTCGGGCTATTTGTACTTGTCAACATATATGCAGCAAATTAACGGCTTATTAGACTTCTCAGCCTTTCAAGATTGTATCTTTACAGCTTCATGTCTCAAACTGTTCAACATACAACGACACTCATTCAGTATGACCAAATACTAAACCGATGTCGAGAACATTTCATCGCCAAACACAAAGACTATGGTTCTGTTTGGCGGATTCTAAGGCCATCTTCTCTCACTGACCAGTTATTGATTAAAGCAAAACGAATACGAAACATCCAACAAGCTGGTCAACAAGCAGTTGCTGATCCTGTTGATGATGATTTTGCTGGCTTAATCAATTATGGCATCATGGCGATCATACAACTTGAAGCATCTGATGATCTTCCTCAGCAGCTTGAAGAAACGATTGGGCTAAAGCTTTACAATACAGTAAGCTCCGATATACGCGATCTCATGATCCAAAAAAATACAGATTATGGCGAAATCTGGAGAGATATGCGTGTCAGCAGCATGACAGATATGATTCTAGCAAAACTCCTTCGCATTAAGCATATCGAAAACAATAGTGGAGAGACATCTGTTTCAGAAGGTATCAAAAGCAACTATCAAGACATTGTGAATTATTCTGCATTTGCATTAATTCTATTGTCAGAACAATCATCTCATAAGTAGAAATTCAATGACACTAACAACGATTTTCATTTATGTAGGAATAGCTGCAGTAATATTTACGGCGCTAACAATTCTATTATACAGCAAAGGAATTCTCGTCTTTCCTCATCCAGGTACAAAAACAGCTGCCGTTACAAGAGAAGACATAGACAATCGATACACACCAGTTCGATATGTAATGACATTTCTACAATCATTCCTTGGAATCTTTTTCATTTTCAGCGGACTTGTCAAAGCAATTGATCCACTCGGAACAGCCTACAAAATGGAGCAATATTTTGCTCAATTTGAACTCGTTGCTGATGGCAGCATCTTCAGCTTTATGTCTGGCTTGTTTCCACTGATGAGTTCTTTTTCAGTTGCCTTTGCAACATTTATGATCGTCCTCGAACTCGTACTTGGATTTACAATTCTATTTGGTATTTGGAAAAGGCTTTCTTCTTGGTTGTTCTTTATTATTCTTTTCTTCTTTACTATTCTTACAGGATTCACGCATCTTACTGGTTATGTACCTGATGGAGTCAATTTCTTTGAATTTGGAAAATGGGGAGAATTTGTAAAATCTCAACGAAAAGTGACTGATTGCGGCTGCTTTGGAGACTTTCTAAAACTTGATCCATTTGTGTCTTTTGTTAAAGACCTCATTCTTATTTCGCTTGGATTTATACTCCTTATTTTTAATAAGAGTATGCATCAGTATTTCAAAGGTGCAGCTGGCGGATTGTTGGCACTTGTCATTACAGGAATATCATTATTATTCTGCCTAAACAATTTTGTGTGGGATTTACCTGTGAAAGATTTTAGACCATTTGCAGAAGGCGTAAATATCCAAGCATCAAAAGCCGCTGAAGAAGAAAAACTCGCAAATGCGCCAATGTATTTTATTTATAAAAATTTGGAAACAGGTCAAAACGAACAATTTGACATGAAAAATCTTCCAAAGGATAAAACAAAGTTTGAGTATGTCGATCGCATCCAAGAAGAAGTGGAAACCAAAAAGACCGCTGATTTCTATTTAAGCGGTTTTAAAACAATAACAGATTCAACGGGTACGCAGACCTTTGAAGAAGATGTAACAGAAGACTTTTTTGCTACTCAAGGTTATCATTTTGTCATCGTTAATGCTTCTAGAGAAAAAGCTAATGCAGACGCATTTCAAACAACAGTCGCAACATTGCAGTCTGAAGCCGAAGCAGCCAAAATTCCATTTTTAGGATTGACACATGTCGGCAGCTACGAAGAAGTCGAGTCTTTCAGACATGATATGCAGGCTGCTTTTCCTTTTTATACAGCTGATGATATTTTGCTCAAAACAATCGTTAGAAGTAATCCCGGTATATTATTAATGAATGGACCTACTATCGTTAAAAAGTGGCACCATAATAAAGTGCCTAATTTTGAAACCATTCAAAAGGAGCATATTAAATAGTGAGTTCTCAGCAAACATCTCAATGGGAAGCTCCTGAATCAGTTGTTCAGAAATTGCTTCGATGGCTCTTTGAAGTCACACCATTTATTTTAAAGCGTATGCTTTACGGTTTGGTGACTTTGGTACTTGTTGTTGTCATTATTACTTCAATCATTTATATCGCCCCTGTTGACCCAGCTCGACTCACGAAAGGTCAGCGAACTGATGCTGCAAGTATTGAATTAACGCGGAAGAAATTTGGATTGGATAAGCCACTTCCTCTTCAAATCCTCTCGTATATAAATGATGTTTCTCCAATTAGTTTTCATAATACGTCTTCTGATTTCAAAGAAAAATATCAGCCCCTTCTTTCGATTCCGTTTGGTGGAACTGCTTTAGCGATTAAAGCGCCATACTTACGAGATAGTTACCAACGAAGCGGCCGCCGCGTAATTGATATTTTGAAAGAAGCAATACCGAAAACATTATTACTTGCAGTTACTTCAATTTTTATAGCAAGTATTATTGGCATTTTCTTAGGTGTAATTGCGAGCTTGAAACAAAACTCTTGGTTTGACAATCTCGCTGTTTCATTAAGTGTATTTGGTTATTCACTGCCGAGTTATGTGAGTGCATCTATTCTTGCCATTGTATTTGGTTTTTATCTCGCACACATTACTGGGCTCAACATACAAGGCGACTTGTACGGCTACAATGATTATACTGGCGAAGATTATATTGTTTGGAAAAATTTATTTCTGCCGGCACTTGCGCTTGGGATTCGTCCAGTTGCAATTATTACGCAACTCACTCGAAGTGCAATGCTCGACATCTTATCTCAAGACTATATTCGAACTGCGCGAGCAAAAGGCTTAAAGAAATTTACAATTGTTTTTAAGCACGCATTACGAAATGCATTAAACCCAATCGTTACAGCTATCAGTGGTTGGTTTGCTGCTTTGCTTGCAGGAGCATTCTTTGTAGAAGCTGTATTTAATTTCAAAGGTCTTGGTTGGGAATTGATTAATGCTTTAATGAATTATGATAGACCTCTCCTACTCGGTGCGGTATTATTTGCTGCCGTGGTTTTTGTGTTAATGAATATCATTGTAGATATTTTATATGCTATTATTGATCCTCAAGTAAGCGTTGGAAAATAACTTTTTTTATGATCTCTATTATTTCTGGTACAGGAAATCCATCAAGTCGCACATTTAAAGTTGCGCAGGCTTGTCGTTCTATTTTAAATGACAAAGGATTAGAAACTCAGTTAGTTGAGTTATCAAATCTGCCTTCAGTTTTTTATTCAACTGCTGCTTTGGATAAATCAAAGCATACGGATGAAGTAAAATTGATTCATGAGCAATCAATTTTAAATGCAGAAAAAACACTTTTTATAGCGCCAGAATATAATGGCAGTATTCCAGGTGTTTTAAAACATTTTATCGATGTACTCAGTGTGCGCGATGGAATGGGTGGATTTAAAGGTTCGACATTTGGGCTCATTGGAATTGCTTCTGGCCGCGCTGGTAATTTGAGAGGTCTTGATCATCTCGCATCTATACTCCAACATCTTGGTGGACTTGTCATGCCTGGCTACCAGCCGATCGCTGGAATATTTAAGCAAGTACAACTGGATGATGCACCAATTACAGATGATGAATTACTTCTATTATTGACATCCTATATTGATCGCTTTATTGAATTTTAGTATTTAGTAATAAAACAACAGCTTGGGACAAGCGCTGCGAAGTGGTGCTGCTTGCAGCAGACTCAGCTTGCTGAGGCCGAGCGAACAGCGAGCCACGAAGCATAGCGACCGCCGAATGACATGAGGCGGATGGCCCATTAAAAAAATACAATGAGAATTCAATTATTTATAGGTTCACTTTTTTCGCTGTTTGCTTTGTTTTCATGCTCGAAATCTACTGAGCACGATCAAACAAATGAATCAATTTTTACGTACAATCAACCAAATCCAATTACTTCTTTGGATCCTGCATTTGCAAGATCGCAAACCAATATTTGGGCAACTTCGCATTTGTATGACGGCTTAGTGAGATTGGATGATAATTTAGAAGTGCAAGCTGCTCTGGCTCAATCATGGTATATTTCTGAAGATGGTTTGCAATATCGGTTTTTGCTTCGCGATGATGTTCTATTTCAAAAGAATGAAGTTTTTAAAAATGACGAAGAGCGGCGACTTAAAGCCCAAGATGTAGTAGCGAGTTGGAATCGAATAATTGATCAAGATATTGACTCACCTGGAAGTTGGATTTTTAATAATAGAGTAGCTGATGAAAATCCTTTTGTAGCTGAAGGTGATTCTGTCCTTGTACTAAATTTAAAGCAAGCATTTCCGCCAATGCTTCAGATTTTGACAATGCCATATTGTTTTGTTATTTCTGAAAAAGCTTTCCAGACATATGGAAAAGAGCTGATGACTAAACCTGTCGGAACGGGAGCTTTTGCATTACAAACATGGAAAGAAGGTCAAGTCTTATCACTCAAAAAAAATCCTGATTACTGGAGAACAGAAAATGGTCAACAACTTCCGTTTCTTGATAGAGCGAGAGTAGAATTTATTGCAGATCGTAAAATGGCTTATCTCGATCTTATCAAGGGAAATGTCGATTTTATTAATGGAATTGATGGTTCGTTTGTCAATGAAGTTTTAACTAAAGATGGCAATCTTAAAGAGACTTTATCTAGTGAATTAATCTTTTCGAAATCGCCTTATCTCAATACTGAATACCTAGGCTTTAATTTAGAGAAGAATTCAAAAGCCTTGCTTGACAAACGAGTACGCCAAGCTTTAAATTATGGTTTTGATCGAGCGAAAATGCTACGGACACTTCGCAACAATGTCGGTAGACCAGCACAGTCTGGATTTATTCCATATGGTTTGCCAGGCTATGACGAGTCTCAAATTGGTTATTCATACAATCCTGACAAAGCAGCTGAATTACTTAAACAATCTGGCTTTCCGAATGGTCAAGGTCTCGAACCAATTACAATAGAAACGAATAAAGATTATCTCGATCTCGTCACATACATAGCGCGTCAATGGGAGATTCTTGGGGTTCAAACAAAAATTGAAGTCTTTGATTCTGCTGAATTACGTGAGCGCATGGCTGGCGGCAAGGCAAAGGTCTTTCGCGCTTCTTGGCTTGCTGACTATCCCGATGCCGAGAATTACTTAACTGTATTTTGGGGTGGCAATCCTGCTCCACCCAATTATACTCGATTTCAAAATCAAGACTTTGACGATTTATATACTCAAGCTCTGCGCACCACTGACGAGAAGCTGCGCATTAAGCTTTATAAAGAGATGAATCAAATTCTGATTGATGAAGCGCCTGTTATTTTTCTCTTTTATGACGAAACGGCACGATTTTATCGCAAACGCGTTTCGGGTTTGACCCCAAATGCTGCAAATTTGCTCAACTTAGAAACGGTAAGACTCAACACTCCTTACTAAACCATTCACATAAACAATTTACGATTATGATTACTCGTCTTATTACTCTAGCATGTGCTCTGCTTTTTGCTGCATCTGTTTTTGCACAGACAGCCAAAGTCGTTGGTTATGTCTATGAAACAAATAACGGCGGCTATCTCAACGAAGTAGAAGTCAAAATTGAAGGCACTGATGGAACAGTTTTCCCGACAGTCTTTTCTGACAAAGAAGGCAAATTTGAAGTCACGCTTCCAACAGGAATAGATTATCGACTCAGATTGCGAAAAGCTGTCTTCGAAGATCAAACTCACGAATTTTCTTTAAAAGGTAAATCCTCTGGAGAAAAAGTCTTTCAAAAAATAGCAATGGAGCGCAAGCCTGGCTATCTCCTTGAAGCGACGATCAGCGAATTATTAGAAATTGATCCTGATGCTGAGATTGATCCAGATGAAATTGTAGTAGATGCCATCAGCGGCATTAAAGTCGAAGTCTACAATAACACGACAAAAAAACAAGAGCTCACAATCGAATCTACTGAAGCGCATACATTTTCGCATCAGCTTGAGCAAGGCAATCAATACACAATTATGCTTCGCAAAAAAGGATATTTTACAAAGCGAATCGAAGCAAACGTACACGTCGATGGTTGTATTCTCTGTATTGAAGGAATTGGAAAAATCAATCCAGGTGTAGCAGAATCGCTCACAGAAGGAAACTCAAGAGGAGTTCTTGCAGCGAATATCGACCTCCGGAAAATCGAAGTTAATAAAGGTTTCGAAGTCGAAAACATCTATTATGATTACAATAAAGACAATATTCGTTTTGATGCAGCGATCGAACTTGATAAACTCATTGGCTTATTAAAAGATAATCCAACGGTCATCGTAGAGCTTGGCTCACACACAGACGCACGCGGCAAAAAAGAATATAATTATGATTTGTCGAGTCGTCGTGCTAAATCAGCAGTTGATTATATCGTCGAAGGCGGCATACCGCAACACCGAATCTCTGCTCGTGGATATGGCGAGACGACTATCATCAATAAATGCAAAGAAGGCGTTGAGTGTGATGATAAAGAGCACGAAGAAAACCGCCGCACCGAAATCAAAGTAACTGGTTTTTTACGTGATGACTCTTTCTCGAAAATGTCTCTCGAAGACATTATCCTAAGAGAAAACTTTGAACAAGAATATGAGAAAATAGGAACAGAGGAAGAAGAAGAAACTGAAATTTATATCGCGCCGCCAAGAGATCTCGATGCTCCTGAAACGCCAGAAATGCCTACTGAAGATTTGCCAGAAGAAGAAACAGAAATCTACATTGCGCCACCTGTCAACGAAGTAGAAGCAGCAGCAGATGCCGTGCGTGATGCAGTTATTGAAGTCCAACCTGAGATCGAAACACCGAGTGTACCAGAAGGAATGGTCGGCGAGCCTCAAAATTTACCTACGGAGACACTCGAAGTAGAAGCAGCCGTCAATCGAACAGCTCGTCCCGTACCAAGTGATTACACAGGATTCAAAATTCAATTCGCATCTACAGAAGAGCGACTCGATGCAAGCGATCCAGTCTTCTCTCAATTCGGCAAAGTCAATGAAGAAGAAATAGATGGCCGTTGGTGCTATTTAATTGGCAAATTTAAAACTGCCAAAAACGCTCAAAACTTTTTAAATAGTATAATTGTCGCTCGATATCCAACTGCAAGAGTTGTCGAATACGTAGACGGTAAGCGTCAATAGTTTTTTAATAATATTGGTCTTTTGGGGCCATCAGCAGCCGCATTTTTCAATAGAAAAATGCGGCTGCTGTCGCTATGCTACGTGGCTCGCTGTTCGCTCGGCCGCTCCTAGAGTTTCAGCTCTAGGAGCGTCTGCTCGTTGCACTCGCACCACTTCGCAGCGCTTGTCCATATCACCTATCTACAAATCAACTGTATTTTATTCCTACGTCTTTGTAAAAAGAGTATATTAGCATCCATTACAAAACCCCACAACCCTAAACAATGAAAGCAAGCGTAAAAGATAAATTAAGATATAGCTTCGAAAAATATCTCAACAAAGGCGGCGCATCAATTTTTGTTAGCCTCTTTGTTGTCTTTATGGTTTTGTTTATCCTTATTATCGGAGTCAGAGTACTGATACTTCAATTTGCGGATCCAGGTGAAGACTCGACCTATACAGGATTTACTGATGACGTCTGGCGGACTTGGCTACAGATGACCGATCCTGGTAATATGAATCAGGATAATACAATGAGTCAATGGACAAAAATCTCCACCATACTTGCAGGTGTAGCAGGCGTGATCATCTTCTCTGCGCTCATCGCATTTTTAACCACAGCGCTTGAACAGATTTTCTACAACTTCAGAAAAGGACGCGGCCCTGTCATCGAAGAAGAGCACACACTTATTCTCGGTTGGAATGAGCGTGTCGTAGATATTATCCGAGAATTAATAATCGCAAACGAAAGCGAAAAATACGCGAGCATCGTCATCCTTTCTTTAGAAGATAAAGAAACAATGGATGATCTCATTAAGAATAGAATAACCGATACCAAGACAACGACGATAATCACAACCACTGGTGATTATTCGAATATCAATGAACTCAAACGAGTCAATATCAATAATGCTCGATCAGTCATTTTATTGGCTAATTGCTCTGAGAGTTCTGATATCGAAAGCAAGCGAAACTCAGACGTTATTTCGATTAAATCAATCATGGCAATTACGTCTTGCCAAGATGGTAAAAATGAATTACCAATTATTGCAGAAGTCTTTACAGAAGAAAAACGAGAACTCATCTCCTTCTTTAAAGATGATAATATCATCGCGCTCGACAGTTGGAATATCATGGGCAAGCTGCTCGTCCAAACATCACTCACTAGCGGCCTCGAAATGGTCTACAACGAAATGCTTTCATTTGATGGCTGCGAAGTCTATTTCTACGAAGCAAATTGGAATGGCGTCACATTTGGTGAGCTGCCGTTCCATTTCGTTGATGGAATTCCGCTCGGAGTCTATAGCGAAAACGAAGGCCTGCGTCTCCGCCCCGATATTGATTACGCCTTAGTCGATGATGATCAAGTTGTCATCCTCGCAGAAGATGATTCAACTATTAAGTTTAATCCAACTGCCTCGATTACACCTAAAGAAATTTCTCTTGTAGATAAACGTCTCGAACAAAGAAGCAAGAAGATTTTAATAATGGGCTGGCATAATGTCGGCGAAGTCTTCGTAGAAGAGCTCCATGATTATCTGCCAAAAGGATCACAAGTAGACATTGTCTTTAATGAGCCAACTGAAGAACTCATCGCCAATGTCGATGAGATGAGAAAAGAATACGAAAAATTTGAAATCAATCTAACCGATTCAAATCCGCTGCTGCTCGAAAATATCCAAAAGCTCAATCCATTTGACTACGATAACATCATTATTCTATCGCAAAGTTCGGGCGAGCATAATGCAGATAAAATTGATTCAGACACATTAATTATTTTATTGCTACTCAGAAGTATCAAGCAAGAAAATAATATTGATGATGATACACATATCATCACGCAAATACTCAATTCTGAAAACCAAGAAATCATTACTCAGACAGAAGTTGATGACTTTATTATTAGTAATAAACTTATCACAATGATTTTGGCCCAGCTCTCAGAGGAGCCGCTTATCAAAATCTTGTATGATGATTTATTCTCAGAGGATGGCAGCGAAATTTATGTCAAGCCAGCTGATCTGTATTTCTCAGAATTTCCGCAGACAGTTCGCTTTGCAGATTTGATGGGTCTCGCGACCAAGCGCGAAGAAGTCTGCCTCGGTATACGCAAAGGCGACAAAAGCAAAGACAGCAGCTCAAACTTCGGCGTCCGACTCAATCTCCCTAAAGATGAAACGGTCACAATTGAGGCTGATGACTTCTTAGTCGTTTTGTCGGAGGATGAGTTGTAGGACGTAAGTTATTTACTTGTTTTTAGACTTATACGAATTCCACCCTTATCGCGCTAACGCGCTCTTTCCCCCGCTGGCGGGGGAAGCAGCCGATTAAATCGGCTGTGGGGGTGGTCGGCTGAGGGATAGGAGGTGTTGTCTGAACGAGCGAAGCGAGAGAGTGCCGGATAGCCCGACCGCTGCTCGAGTATCGAGCAGCGGGCAGCCCCAAATTCGATTCATTGATCGAAAAGTGAAGGAGAAAATTCAGTAGATGTCGTACATTGTCATGCGATGGCACAACACTTTGAATTTGATTGGAAAACGGCTGATGGTCTGAAGATATACGGTCAGGGATGGTCGGTCGATTCCCCGAAAGCTGTGATTGCTTTGGTGCATGGTTTTGCGGAGCATTCGAGTCGGTATCAGCATGTAGCTGAATTTTTCACGTCAAATGGTTTTGCGGTGATCGCCTATGATCGGCGCGGCCACGGCAAAAGCGAAGGTAAGCGCGCGCATACGATCAGCTATGATGCGTTGCTTGATGAGATCGAGCGTCTATGCGCTGAGTCAAAATCTCTCTTTGCTGATGCGCCTGTTATCTTGTATGGGCACAGCCAAGGCGGCAATCTGGTCTTGAATGCTGGGATCAGACGCAAGATGAATGTGCTTGGAATCATTGCGACGGCTCCGTGGATTGAGCTTGCATTCCAGCCTTCGGCTCCTCTTGTTTTTGTCGGGAAATTGATGCGAAAGATCATGCCTGGCTTCACGCAAACGAATCAACTCGATACTGGACATTTGTCACGCTCTCCTGAAGTTGTCAAAGCATACGAAGAAGATCCGCTCGTGATCTCTGTCATTACTTCTGAGACTGGTGTCTCGATGCTTGAATCGGCTGCTTGGCTCCTCGAAAAAGAACATGAGCTTCCTGCTCCTACGCTTTTGATGCACGGCACAGGCGATCAAATTACGAGTCACGATGCGACGAAGCGGTTTAGCTCGCTCGCAAAAGGTGACACGACATTCCAATCATGGAATGGTCTCTACCACGAAATACATAATGAGCCTGAGCAAGATGAGGTCTTGGATTTTGCGCTCAATTGGATACAATCAACTCTTTTATCTTAATCAACTATGACTGCAAAAGAATTTTTAATGAAGCTGCCTGAGCGAGTAACGGAAGGCGCTGTACCTGCTGATGCTCAATCGACATTTCACTTTGACCTCGATGGCGAAGGTGGCGGACAGTTTACTGCTGACCTAAAAGACGGAAAGCTGGAAGTGACCGAAGGGCATCAAGGTGAATCGACTTGCAATATCTCTGGTAAGGCGGACAAAATGATGGACGTAGTCTCTGGTCGTGCTAATCCAATGATGGCTGTGATGACAGGTCAAATTAAGATCAGTAACATGAGTGAAATGATGAAATATGCCAAGGTTCTTGGCTTAATGTAAGCACAAAATGAATCTACCCATGAAGGTCTTAGAGATCAATGGATTGTCGAAGCAATATGGCCGCTTAACGGCGGTAAATAAACTCAGCCTTGAAGTCAAACAAGGCATGGTATATGGCATTCTCGGGCCTAATGGAAGCGGTAAGACGACTACGCTGGGAATGATACTCGGTATCATCAAAGCTTCAGGCGGCAGCTATACGTGGTTTGAAGATCCGAGCATGACACCAAATGATGCTCGTAAGCGTGTGGGGGCTCTCCTCGAAACGCCTAACTTTTATCCGTACTTGGATGCCGTTCAGAATCTGAAAATTGTCGCGAAGATCAAAAAGTCTTCTGAAGATAAGTTTGATGAAATCTTGGAACTTGTCAATTTGCATCATAGAAGACTGTCGAAGTTTAATACGTACAGTCTCGGTATGAAGCAACGACTCGCGATAGCAGCTGCTCTTGTCGGTGATCCTGATGTTTTGATATTTGATGAACCGACAAATGGTCTTGACCCACAAGGTATCAAGGAGATGCGTGATCTCATCATGACGATCGCTGGTCGTGGTAAAACTATTTTGCTGGCAAGCCATATTCTGGTAGAAGTCGAAAAGACGTGTGATCATCTTGCCATTATTAAAAATGGCAATTTATTGGCGACAGGTTCTGTCGGGTCGATTTTACATTCAGATACGACAATAGAAGTTGGTGCAGCTGCGGATCTCGCTCGCTTAGAGCAATTACTTTTGGGTGCTCGCTCTGTCAAGTCAGTCACTCAGGAAGAAAGCAAACTGATAGCGGTGATGGAAAGTGGTGCTGGTGCAGCTGAGTTAAATAAATTGGCCTTTGATTCTGGTATTTTATTAAATCACCTCGCTGAACGACAAAATAGCCTCGAAGCAGAATTCTTGAAGATTACGAGTGACAATTCGCAAGCTGCTTAAGTTCTTGATAAATTTTCCAGACTTGCGTACTTAATTTTTTTTGACCGTCATTAATAATGACAAAATCAGCAAATGGCAGACGTTCTTCGTCTGTCATTTGATTTTTGATACGATCTTCTACTCTACTCTTTTGTGTATGATCGCGCTGTACAACTCTATTCATACGAATTTCTAGCGGCGCTATAATGACTATTAGTTTATCAAGTTTTTTATAGCTTTCTACTTCTATTAATAATGCAGCTTCTTTTAATAGAATTGGAAATTGAGAATGCTCATTGACCCAAGTATTGTAATCTTTATCAACTGCTGGATGGACAATTGCATTTAGCTGAGCTAATATTTTTTTATTCTTAAATGCAATACTTGCAATGTGCTGTCGGTTCAAGACATTATTATCGATATATGCATCAGCCCCGAATAAGTCAATTATTTCATTTTTGACATTCTCGTCGTAAGACATAAGATATTTTGCTCTGCTATCGGCATCGTAAATCGGAATACCCAAAACAGAAAACATGCGAGCAGCTGTAGACTTACCACTACCGATCCCTCCCGTAATCCCAACTTGAACAGGCTTATTCATCCCGAGGCTCTAGTATTGTATATTGAATTATTTCGGGGATAATTCTCATATTTTCAAATCCCAACGGGCGCTGAACAATATCAATCGCCGCGGTTCTATTTAATGGAGTATCTGCACTTTTATTAATGAGAACTTGTGCTTCGAAATTATCAGCTGTTATCGCTTCGAACTGCTGAAGACTGACATTACCAATAATTCGGACTTCTTGAGGCAAAATCAACAAAGAATCAAAATCAGTCACGACAGAAATAGGAACGCGAATCTCTTTTTCTGTGATTTGTTCTACGCGGATGACGAAATCGACTTTAGCTGGTTTTAATTTTAACTCTGAATTTAAAGCCGGCTCAAGTTCGACTATTCCACTAATATTAGCACTGACATCAGGAAAGTCAATCAACTTTGTACTCCATTCAGTTATTTCTTTTAATACAGATTCGGAACCTATAATTGTAATCGAATCTTGAACTACAAAGGATTGGCTTTGTAATTTATATTGGGGTGCAGCAAAAACATTTGCGTTTACACGAAGTGGAATTCGTTTCGTTGCTTGATTATCGAGCTTAATATTGATGACTGAAGGATAGACATCAAGTATTGTGTAATCAATACCAAGAGCTTGTTTCGCTAAGTCTCGTAATGCTGCTGAGCCAATTTGCTGATCGCGAGCATCAGTTATTACTGGAGAGATTTTAGGCGTTCTATTAAAGAGAGATCGATTTAATAAATCCCAGCCTGGTGCCTCGACTTCAGTAGAAAGAATAACAGGAGGTTTATTTTGAAGAATAATCTCTTCGTTTGGAAGGATATACTCAATTTGTAACTCTTGATTTACTGTGTAGGATTTACTCAACTCATTAAATAGCCAGATGATTGTAGCTATTGAAAGACAGATCAGAAATACTCCTTTGTTAGACCGAAAGAATGTTCCAACTTGACGGAGTTTAGACATTACTTTTCAGTACTTGAGTCTGCAGGATAATGAGCGGCAGATAACTCTTGAGAAATACTTGATCGATTTACTGTAACAAATGTTTTAGGAGCAATCTCTATTTGTACTGAGATTTCATCCACTTTTGTGATTTTACCATGCAAGCCGCCACTTGTCACTACTCGATCACCCTTTCCCAGATTATCTAAAAAAGAAGTTTGATTCTTTTGCTTTTGTGCTTGAGGTCTGAGCAGAAAAAAATAGGCTACCAAAAAGATAGCTACGATAAACACGATATTGACGACTTCAGAAGACATTCTATCAAATTTAATGAGACAACAAAACAAATAAAAAGCGGTGACTTTAACGAAAGTCACCGCTTGAGTTTCTTAACAAGTGGAGTTTTTATTCCACTACTTCGCCAAAAATAAATGTACGTGTTTCAGTAGGAAACGTATTCGCAGTGACGATGACTGGTTTACGCTGCTTACCTTTCTTTCCTTTTGTATTAAATCGTACGCTGATTTCAGCTGTTTCACCTACTGGTAATGGCTCACGATCAAACTTAGGAACCGTACAGCCGCAAGTTGAACGAGCATTTGTGATAACGAGTGGCTGATTTCCTGTGTTTTTATACTTAAACACATGCTCTACAATTTCGCCAGCTTTGACGGTACCGTAATCAAATTCATCGGTAAGCCATTCGATTTTTGCTACATTAACTGAATCAATAGGATCAGCCGGCGTAGCAGAAGAACGGACGATATCATCACCTTTCTTCGTAGTTGCTGATGTCAACTTTGCTTTGTCATTTGCAGCTGATTTATTGGCTTGAGTTTGAATATCGCCAATTGTAGCTTCTTCAATTGAAGAACTTGCTTCTCCACTACACGATACTAGACCAATGATAAGAAATGCGAAAAAGCTGATTAATAAGAATTGTTTCATAACAGGTAGTCGTTTTTAGACAATGCGAAAATACTATGCCGAGTATTGAGAATCAATTGTTTTTTGAATCAATTAACATCAACAAAACAAAAAAGAGGCAATGCAGAAGATCTGCATTGCCTCTCAAGGTGTAAAATATCTAACAGATATTAACGGCGGCTCAAGTATACATTGAACTCTACACGTCTGTTACGCTGACGTCCTTCTTTCGTATCATTTGATGCGATAGGACGCTCTTCACCGTAGCCCATGTAAGACATACGATTTGAAGCAACACCTTTGCCTTTTAGGTACTCGTAGCATGCTTTTGCACGACGCTCTGAAAGAGATTTGTTAGAAGCAGCTCCACCTACACTGTCAGTAAATCCGTCAATGCTTACATTGTAGTCAGGATACTTCAATAGAATAGAAGCAACTTGATCAAGAACTGAGTAAGAACGAGTGCGAATCGTGGCAGAACCAGTCTCAAACTCGATCGCTTGCGTAGCGAATTCAAGAGTTTGCTTGTCTTCCTCAGTGATTTTCGGAGGTGGACAACCCTCATACTTAGCTGTACCTGCAACAGTTGGACACTTGTCAGCAGAATCAGCGATACCATCACCATCTGTATCTGGGCAGCCATTGAAGCGAGTTGTACCAGCTACAGTTGGGCAGTTATCTTTAGGATCAGCAATACCATCGCCATCTGTATCAGCACAACCATTGAAGCGAGCTGTACCAGGAGTGTCAGGGCAGTCATCTTTTGAATCTTCGATGCCATCACCGTCTCTGTCTTTAGTCTCTTCAGGACAACCGTCATTGGCAACTACACCAGGCTTGTTTGGACATTTATCCTTGGCGTCAGTGATACCATCACCGTCAGTATCAGGGCAACCGTTAAAGTCTGCAAGGCCTGCTACTTCTGGACAGTCATCTTCTGAATCAATGATACCATCTTCATCTGTATCTGGGCAGCCTTCATACTTTGCTAAACCTGGAGTGTCTGGGCATTTGTCGTCAGCATCAATGATTCCATCACCATCACGATCAGATGGTGCAGGTGGCTCGACTGGCTCTGGATCAGGAGCACCTTCGCCAAGTTGAAGGACGAGACCAGCAGAGTGTACGAAATTATTATTGCCTTGAAGAGCAGATATACGGTACTCCGACTGAGCTTGTGCGTAAACTTGCTTTCCGAGCTTGAAATTCAAACCTAGTCCTACAGGAATCTGAACATCGAAATTGTCACCAATTGAAGGATCATCATCATTGCGATATAAATCTGCATAAGTCGCACCTACACCTGCTACGATGTAAGGAGCTAGACGTGGATCCTCGCGCTTGATGATGTAACCATTCGCAAATTTGTACTGAGCAACGATATCTACACCAGCTTGAAGTGAATTTAGAACTCGTGATGAATCAGATGTTGGGTAGTCAATGTTCGCCATGCGGAATGGTATTCCGATGTTGAATGACTTGCTGAGGTACTTTGAATATTGGATTTCGCCTCCATATGTGTGACGGTTAAAGAAATCAAATGTTTCTGTAAACTCATCTTGATAAGGTGAAGTATAGTCAACACCGAGTAGCTTGAACGTAACAGCATGCTTATTAAAACTTGTTTGTGCACTAACAAAAAGTGGCAATGCAACAAGTACAGCTGTCAAAAGTGTAAGTAGCCTTTTGGTCATTGTATTGGTATTTGGTGAGTGATAGTTGTTATTGATGTTATTAGGTTTACTCTTGTATTAACCCACGACCTTCTTTTTTGATTAAGCCTTGGGTTAAAAATTTAGTTTTCATAGTGTCTAGAATGCCATTGATGAACTCTTTACTCTTGTGTGTACTGTAGCGCTTGATAACCTCTAAAAATTCATTCATCGTTACTGATGTCGGGATTGTCGGAAAGTGCAAAAACTCGCAAACAGCCATTTTGAGGATGATTAAATCAAGTTCAGCTAGACGTTCAATGTCCCAGTTTTTGAGATATGGCTCGATGAGGTCTGTCAGCGTATCATTATGGTGTGATGTCTTCCAAATGAGGTCAACGCCATATTCATCAACAGTTTCGCCACTTGGTTCATAACTGGATAAAAAGCCATCACTTACAGGTGTTGATTTTAAAATCTTTTTTGTAGCACCAAGAATAAGACTTTTGTCATCAGCCCATGTAGGGAACAAATCATGGAGTAATTCATCAAACGAATCAGATTTCAGCAGAAACTTCGCGATACTAATGAGAGCATCTCTACAAGCGCCTTCATCTTCAAGATTTTCAGCTGACAAGTATATTTTCCCACTTTCAGAATCAAGCCAAGCTTGAAGCAAGCTTTTTGTAAGAGATTCTTCTAATTGTGAAGCCAAGTTCCAAGCAGCAATTTGCTTATTTATATCAACTGAGCGCAAAATGCTTTGTACGACATTGCTTCTACCAAGAGCATCACTGAACGATAAATCTAAATCACTTGGAAGATGTTTTGACTTTTTGCGCTGGGACAAGATGACAACATATTCGGCTACATGAGCAGATGCATACAGCACAAATGCAAGCGAAGAGAAAGTTCTATCGAGCAACGAATGATAGACAGCCACTGCATCTTCTGAAGATTGGTCTTCTATATGACTTTTAGCATAGAGAGCTTGCAGTGACTTTATACGTACATTTCTTCTACTGAGCATAGCATTCAATAATCAAAGAACATTGTGGAAATCTATGCACATACGTACATACACTTACACAGTGCAAATAACGCTATTATTCAAGAATTAACAGAACGTTTTACTTGGCGTTTTCCACAAACAAATAAAGGTCTTTGTGACAGTCTAAACAGTCTTATTCTATCATTCATAATGGAAATAATTTATAGGCACTCAAGCAGCATGAGCTGCTTGACCCCGCTGTTCCAGGGTTTCGCTTTTCGCTCATCACTCACATACGTTCGTGAGCGCTTCGCGCCCCTTCCCATCGCTTG
>JAHDHF010000173.1 GCA_020631455.1 Saprospiraceae bacterium | reverse complement strand
GCGAAGCGCTCACGAGCCGAAGGCGAAGTGATGAGCGAACAGCGAAACCTCGGAACATCGCGGTGCTGTACGCAAAGCGTGCAGCATGGCCCATATTCTATTTCAATTAAAACGGTAGATCATCCTCAGCTGAGTCAGCTGGCATATCTGCTGCTGATGGCGGCGGTGGGGCTGTGGTTGCGACATGTTCTTCTGATGTCGTAATACGAAATGCGTTGATCGTCGTAAAGTATTTGAGCTCGCCTTTTGGTGATGTCCACTCGCGTCCATTGATGCCAAATGAGACCTTGACTTCCATGTCTGGCTTGTAGCCATCAAGGAGCGAGCAGCGGTCTTGTGTCAATTCAAATTTGACAAGCTGCGTGTAGCGACCATCCTCGACTTCGAGTACAAATTCGCGTTTTTTGAATCGCTCATTGATTTCTTGCGTATCAAAGATTTTGTACAAGCGACCGGTCATATCATACGTTGCCATAGCGGAGGATTTAGATCACAAAAGTAATCTGCTTGTACAGAAATGAAAACCTCAAACTAGACTTCTTGAAAATAAATGAAACAACGATCTTTAGTGTCTAGACCCAAGACATTATCCGATGCCTCAAATCGAATTTAGTAAAGACGACTTTCAGTTTTCGAGAGTCGTGCAAGTCCGCTGGAGCGACCTAGATGCGCTCAATCATATCAATAATGCTGTTTATGTCACGTATCTAGAAGAGGCACGTATTCATTATCTCGAAGCTATTGGTTGGAATTGGGACACCGAAGGTCTGATCCTCGCCAAAAATGAAGTCAATTACTTGAGCCCGATCACGGATATCCATGACGTGACGATTTATATCCGTTGCAGCCGCATGGGCAGCAAGAGTTTTGATCTAGAATATGCTGTACTTGATTACAAAGATCAGCTTGCTGTATTTGCGACGACGGTACTCGTGACCTATGATTTTAAAGCGCATAAAAGTGTCGCTGTACCTGAGCATATCAGATTATCAATACAACAATTTGAAAGCAGTAATTAATAAATTGCTAGTTAATCAAGTAGAATCTTGTAAATTGCCACTATTGAGAATCGCAACACATGAAACAAGAGTACGACAACTATACAAGCGAAGATCACAAAGTGTGGTCGCTTCTTTATGCTGAGCAAATGGAGCATTTGCCAGGCATTGCTACGCAAGCATACATTGATGGTATTGCGCGAGTGCAGTTTAAGCCTGATCGTGTCCCGCGCTTTGACGTCATCAACGAAGAACTCGCAGACGTCACAGGCTGGCAGGTGTATGTCGTACCTGGTTTGATTGACAATAAGCCGTTTTTTGAGCATTTGTCGCGCAAAGAATTTCCAGCGACGACTTGGCTGCGCAAACTTGAGCAACTCAAGTACATCGAAGAACCAGATATGTTTCATGATGTCTTTGGTCATGTGCCGCTATTGAGCGAGCCATTCTTCTGCAAGTATCTCAATGGTCTCAGTAAAATCGCGCTCAAGCACATCGAAAACGAAACGGCTGTCGAGCTGATCGCGCGTGTGTACTGGTTTACAGTCGAGTTTGGGCTGATCAAAGAAGCCAACGAAACAAAAATCTACGGCGCTGGAATACTGAGCTCGCCTGGTGAGTCATTGTACAGTGTCAGCGAAGAAGCCACACATGTGCCATTTGATGTGCAGCACATATTAGATACGCCGTATATCAAGGATCGCTACCAAGACAAATACTTTGTCATAGAGTCGTACAAGCAGCTTTTTGATAGCCTTGAGCATATTGAGTCGCGCATCGACCACTATGTCGAAAACGCAATTTACGTCGCGCCTTCTCCTTAGTAGAAAAAACAAGAACGGCGACATTTCGATACGAAAAGCCGCCGTTCGAGCGTTTGGAGAATCCCAAACGTCACCCTAAAACCCCAATTACGTGTTCTTCAACCCCTTGAAATACATTACACGAATCAGTTACAGTAATAACCAGCTCATGATGAGTTTGGTTCTACTGGTTTTTCTGATTAGTGTCACGAGCTGCGCTTCTTCGCGTCGTGCATCCGACAAAGCAGATACAAACACTGATCTCGTGGTCAAAGGAGCGACAGAAGAAGATCGCGAGACGCTCACACGCATAAACGTCGTCTCGTATGGACAAGAGATGATCGGTACGAAATATAAATATGCAGGCCGCTCGCCCAAGGGTTTTGATTGTAGCGGATTTACGCATTATTGCAATCGACGATTTGGAATAGAAGCAAGCACAAGCAGCAAAGCACAAGCAAAGCAAGGCCGCAAAATCTCACTCGAACGAGTCAAACCCGGTGATCTTATTTTCTTTAGTCACAATGGCGGCAAGACGATCGGTCACGTCGCGATGGTGGTCAGAAATACAGATGATGGCATCATCGTCATACACAGCACCAGCAGCCGCGGTGTCAGAGAAGACAATATCTCAAAATCCGTCTACTGGAAGCCACGCATCATGTATGCGCGTGATATAATCTCTGAGCAGGTTGATTAATTTTTAATTATTGTACTTGGGGCTGTCCCTTCATAAAAAGCTCCTCGAAATTTTTCGAGGAGCTTTTTATGAAGGGTCGGGCTATGCGGCACTCTCTCCGAGTTCCTTATAGTCACTCGGAGTTCAAACAACGCCTTCTATCCCTCAGCTGAATGGGTGCATTATTCTAGTCGAATAATGTAAGTTGTTGCCAATGGTCCGCCACCGTACTTCGCTGACTCTTGTGTCACAGTACTGACATCTTTAATCTTATGAGTAGGTAAAGAATTAAATTCTACATATAAAGATGAGTTCGAAGTTGCAAAATCATCGCTTTCGCGGACTGTAATGCTGAATTTGTCAGTATTATTCTTCTTAAAATTTAGAAAATATTCGCGCGTATAATCGTACCAGCACTCTGATTTTTCTAGTACTTGATAAATTTCTTGTATTGATACATTAATACTAGAGTCCACATAAAATGTATTATTTGATAAATGATGCGTATTCATCTCAAGAAATTCGATCAGCGTATTACAATTCTGTAATTGCGCAGGATTTTGAGTTGACTTGCACGATTGAAGGAGTGAAGCTGATAAAGAAAGCAGAGCGGTTAATGTTATTGAAAATTTTTGTTTCATTCTTTTAGTTTTTTAACTCAAATTTATAAATATAATTAAAGTTAATTATTGAAAATTAATATCATAAATCCTATACAATTTTTCGTCGTCTAATTTTATTGTGAGTAATGGTGATAAATTCAAATGTGGCGTCAACTGTTAAGTTTGATTCTATATTTTGTAATACGAGTTTTATATTCGTTAATATATCTGTAAGCTCTACAAATTTGTAGCGAATGAAAATAATAGTCAGTCCTTTAATTTGGTGAGCAAAAACCCACTCTCCGAAGTCTTTATCTTCAGTCAATAAAATTTGATTATTCGATTGAGCATGGGATATGACTTCTTGATCTAAAATACCCGGACTTATTTCAGCTATCCAAGCTATTTCATATCCTGATTCTCGTAATTCAGAAACAAGTATGCCATTAAATCCTTCGTCAGCAAGAATATTCATTAAGCAGCAGGAATAATGTGCTCGTACTGAATAACGTCAGCTGCATACACAATACAAGCTTGGATATCTGTAGTCTTAATATGGGGACTTGCTTTGAGTATATCATCAATAGAAAATCCCTCAGCTAATTTTCGGAGAATAGACTCGACTGTAATTCGTGTTCCTTTGATTGTTGGTTTTCCCAACATAATATTTGGATTAGACGATATGTGATCTGAGAGGTTCATAGGATGATAAATTTACTTCAATAATTCCGAAAACAAGTTATGCCCAAACCTCGTGCTAAATTATAAAGTAAGCAGCCCTGCACAAGCGCTGCGAAGTGGTGCGCAGCAGACGCGACGTAGAGCGAAGCTCTAGGAGCGGCCGAGCGAACCCCGACTACTCAGGGTTGCAGCGAGCCACGAAGCTCCTCCTGAGAATTCGGGACAACGACCGCGCGGCGTAGCCGCGGGGATGTGCCCACAAAATCTGCCATCACAGCAATGTACGATGTTGTACATTTGACATCTTAGAAGATTGATTATGACGACAGAATTAAAATTTGATTCGTACGCGTATACGCGACCTGATTTTGAT
>JAHDHF010000172.1 GCA_020631455.1 Saprospiraceae bacterium | reverse complement strand
CATAGCGACCGCGCCGATTTATTCGGCGCGGATGGCCCCAAATCTTTCTTAAACTTTCCTAAATCTTTATTTGGATTTATTCTACACAAGGGTTTCCTTTGCGGCTCCTTATTTAATTAGACCAAATCTAGATAGATGAAATCCATCTCAACGATTGTACTCTTGTTTGTTAGCCTGCAGCTTTATGCTCAAGTGTCTTCATACATATTGAGTAGTGAGACGGGAGAAGCGGTGCCATTTGCGATCGTACAAGTCAAGGGAGCTGCTTCTACAACAGCAGATGCTAATGGAAAAATCATTTTAGAAGATGGAGCGACTGAAATATCTATCAGTAGCATTGGATATAATGAATTGACGCTTAAAGCGGCTGAGATAGGAGATACTATCAAGCTTGTTCCAGCAGCTGAATTACTTCCAGAGGCAATTGTCTCTGCTCAATCTATCACAAATGGTGCTGGTGGAGTACTCGCTCTGCCTGGCTCTGCCTATGCGATTACACAAAAGGAATTGCAGCGCTTTGGACATACAGATATCAATAAACAGCTTGCTCTTGTACCAGGGCTGAACCTTCAAGAAGAAGATGGTTTTGGACTACGAGTCAATGTCGGGATGAGAGGATCGGGTGTCGAGCGCTCTTCGAAGATTACGATTATGGAAGATGGCATATTGAGTGCTCCTGCTCCGTATGCTGCGCCAGCGGCTTATTATTTCCCGACAGCTGGACGAATGCATTCGATCGAGGTACGAAAAGGGAGCAGCCAAATCCAATATGGACCATACACAAATGGTGGTGCGATCAACCTTGTCTCGACACCTGTACCAAATGATTTGTCTGGATTCATAAGAGCGTCAGCTGGCAGCTTTGGTACTTGGGACCTTCATGCTGGTGTAGGACATAAGACAGAACAAGTTGGTCTTTTAGTAGAAACATTTCAGTATGGATCAAATGGGTTCAAACAAGTCAATGGAATAAAAGGGAGTTCTGGTTTTCATAAAAGCGACATCAATGGAAAACTCCAATTTTATTCTAAGGAAACTGCAGCGATCAAACAAGTCGTAACAATAAAAGGCGGTTACGCAACTGAGACAAGTGATGATACATATCTTGGATTGACGGAAGATGATTTTAATGCTGATCCATTTTTTCGATATGCTGGTTCTGCTCAAGATGAAATGACTACATCGCATTCACAAGTTTCATTTACGCATCAAATGAAGTTTTTAAATGGGTTTGAAATTCATACGTCTTTATATAGAAATGATTTTAAACGTAATTGGTATAAACTTGATAAAGTCAAAACATTTAATGGTGATAAAATAAAAATTGCTTCTCTATTAAATGATCCTTCTTCAGAGCCTGAAGCATTTGGAATAATCAATGGAGTCAATTCACTTCCTGACGCTGCATTGCAAGTCAAAGCAAATAATAGAAGCTATTATGCAATGGGCGCACAGACGAAAGCAGCGTATCAATTTGAAATCGGAAAAACACAATCAGAAGCTGTAATTGGACTTCGATATCATATTGATGAAATTGATCGATTCCAGTGGGTTGATGAATATGAAATGCTCAACGGCGAAATGATTCTTTCGAATAAAGGAATAGAAGGAACTGAAAGCAACCGAGTTGAAATTGCGACAGCATTTGCAGCATTTTTACAATACAAATTGCATTTAGGCAAATTATCAATACAACCCGGTCTCCGCCTCGAAAGCATCAAAATCGCTCGAACAGATTATGGAACATCTGATCCAGAGCGACAAGGAACAAGTGTTTCTGAGCGTGAGAATGATATTCTTGCTATTATACCTGGTATTGGAGTTGATTATGCTGCTACAAGTTGGATGACAGTTTTTGCAGGAGTCCATAAAGGGTTTGCTCCGTCTGGGTCAAAAGAAGAAACTGATCAAGAATCAAGCATCAATTATGAGCTCGGTACACGTATGAATGTCAATGGTTTTTCTGCTCAGATTATTGGATTTTATAATGATTATTCCAATTTGCTTGGAGCAGATTTAGCTGCTGGTGGCGGTACGGGTTCTGGTGATTTATTTAATGGTGGCGAGGCAACGACATTTGGACTTGAGTCTCAATTGGTTTACAATATTTTGCATAAACGTTCGAGCAAATTTCGAATGCCGTTGACCGTTTCATATACATTTACTGATGCTCGTTTTGATAATTCTTTTGAAAGCGAATTCGATGGTTGGGGTGATGTCGTTGAAGATGATTTTCTGCCGTATGTTTCACAGCATCAACTGTCGACTCAATTAACACTTGAGCATAAATTGTTTTCTATTTCTACTAGCACAAGTTATGTCTCTGATATGCTTGGAGTCGCTGGTCAATTTGATGATTCAGATGCAAGTCTTATTAAAGGGCGTTTCCTACTCAATGCAAATGCTGATTATTCTATCAATAAAAACTTCTCAGTATTTGCAACTATGACGAATATCACGAATAAAGTCTATGTCGCATCATTGCGCCCTGCTGGATTACGTCCAGGGATGCCGCGAGCATGGCGACTTGGAGTACGAGCTAATTTTTAATAGAAACAATTACACTTAAAACTCGATTAAAAAAGGGCAGCTCAATTGAGCAGCCCTTTTTTAAATCAATAGACGCGAAGAAAATTCTATAAGTGAATTACTTCGTCATAAGCAGCCGCCGCAGCTTCCATGACAGCTTCACTCATCGTCGGGTGGGGGTGAACCGTTTTAATCAACTCATGTCCCGTCGTTTCGAGTTTGCGACAAGCAACAATCTCAGCAATCATTTCAGTGACATTTGCGCCGATCATGTGACCGCCGAGTAGTTCGCCATATTTCGCATCAAAGATGAGCTTGACAAAACCCTGTGGAACACCAGCAGCTTTTGCTTTACCACTTGCCATAAATGGAAATTTACCAACTTTGATATCAAGGCCTTTGTCTTTAGCCTCTTTTTCAGTCATTCCGACACTTGCTACTTCAGGGATGCAATATGTACAGGACGGGATATTCGCATAATCAATTGGCGGCGGATTGTGTCCTGCAATAGCTTCTACACAAGTGATTCCTTCAGCAGAAGCTACATGAGCCAATGCAGCTCCAGGTACGACATCACCAATGGCATAAACGCCTTTGATATTCGTACGATACATATCATCCACTTGGATAATGCCCCGTTCAGTTTTGACACCAACAGCAGCTAAGCCAACATCTTCAGTATTTGGAGTGATACCAGCAGCAGAGAGGATGACGTCACATTCGATGACTTCCTCTTTGCCAGTTTTATTATTCTTCACTGAGACTTTACAGACATCACCTTTCGTATCGACTTTCGTGACACCTTCTCCTGTTCTGATCTTAATTCCAGCCTTCTTGTAGATCTTTCCGATTTCTTTACTGACTTCTGCATCTTCTCTTGGCAAGAGTGCATCGAGATATTCTACGATCGTCACTTCAGTACCAATCGTGTGATAGAAGTACGCAAACTCAACACCGATTGCTCCAGCACCGACGACGACCATTCGCTTTGGTTGCTTGTCAAGGGTCATTGCTTTGCGATAGCCGATTACTTTATCGTTATCTATTTTAAGCATTGGCAGCTCTTTCGAGCGTCCTCCAGTTGCTACGATGATATGCGGCGCTTTGTAGACCTTTTTGCTTTTGTCAGTAGCTTCTACTTCGACTTGGTTACTGCCTTTCAAGCGGCCATGACCATTGATGACAGTCACTTTGTTCTTCTTCAACAAAAACTGAACACCTTTATTCATACCATCAGCTACAGAGCGGCTGCGCTTGACCATGCCACCAAAGTCAGCCTTTGCGCCTTTGACTGTAATGCCATAATCTTCAGCATGATTGATATAATCAAATACTTGTGCTGATTTGAGAAGAGCCTTCGTTGGGATACAACCCCAATTCAAGCAAATTCCGCCTAAGCTTTCGCGCTCGATGACAGCAGTTTTTAATCCAAGTTGCGAAGCACGAATAGCAGCAACATAGCCGCCAGGTCCACTTCCGATGATGATGACATCAAAATCCATAATGCGTAGAGATAAATGATCAATTCTAATGAGCCGCAAATGTACGACTTCCATAAATGGCTTGGCAGATAGAATATGTGGAGAGAATAGGGGCTGCCCACTCGCAGC
>JAHDHF010000028.1:2387-25157 GCA_020631455.1 Saprospiraceae bacterium | reverse complement strand
AATAGAAAAAAATCATCTAGGTTGCCGTACTGCGCATAGCCCGCCGCCGAACGAAGCGAGGCGGATGCCCCAAAGAATAAATACACATTAATCGTGTTTAAATCGCTTGTGCGTCCAGAGCCAATATGGTGGATTGTCAAGTATTTGCTGCTCCATAAATGCTGTAATTCGGAGCGTTAATTGATTTGGCTCAAGTTCTTTAGGATGTTCTGCGAGTACTGTAAATTCAGTGTTATAGACGCCGCGTTTTACTTTTTTAATTGTGCCGCCGAGTACAGGTAGATCAAAGCGGCTCGCTATTTTTTCTGCGCCAGTAGAGACCGTTGTTTCTATTCCTAAAAACGAAGCTCGTAAGGCGAGCTGCTTGCGTTTCGGGCGTTGATCGGCGAGGATGACAAGCGCAATTAAATCCTTCGATAGATGTTTTATCAAGGAGCGCATATCGTAAGCTGAAATTAATTGAAAGCCAAATTTTGAGCGGCTGTCGCGTACTTGCTTATCTAAAAATGGATCTTTTATTGGCGTATATAATCCAGCAGCTTGATGCGTAAAAAAAGAATTACTAATCATTGTCGGTAATTCCCAATTGCCATAATGACTCGAAACAATGACCGCACTTTTTCCTTGCTTATAAAATGAATCAAGCAAATCGAGATTGCCCATTGCGAGCCGCTTTTTTAATGAAGCTTCACTAGCAGAAAAGTGTTTGATGCCTTCAAAAATGAGATCACAAAAATGTCTGTAAAATTCTTTTGCAAATTGCTGCTGCTCAGCTTCAGAGTAACGTGAGCTGAGTGTGCGTTTCATATTGTCACTTACGACATCGCGTCGATAGCGGATGATATAATACACAACAAAAAAGCAGCAAGTTGAGTAGACATGTAATAACCGCATCGGTAAGAGCGATAGCGGATAGATAAAACAGTAATACGCAATTTTGGCTAACATCGGTAACTCAAAGATCGCTCAAATGTGCTGTTTTATTTGCTGCTCGACTAAGAATTTAAATAGAGCAATGTCGCATTCAAAATTGTAGCGAAACTGACCCACGAGATATATGGCACAAGGAGCCATGCAGCCAGCTTGCTCACGTTCGCAAATTTGAAAATTGTTATTAAAATAGCGAGCCACATAAGAATGATAACAACAAGTGCAAATCCAAGTTGGTGCATACCAAAAAAGATTGGTGTCCAAGCAAGATTAAGCGCAAACTGCACTGCAAACCATAACAATCCCATACGAGAATCTGTCGGCACGTTTTTATGCCAAACAATAGCAGCTGCAATTCCCATCATCGAGTAGAGGAGAGTCCAGACTGGCCCAAAAATCCAATTAGGCGGATTCCAACTAGGCTTATTGAGCGTCGTATACCATTCTTGTATGCTGCCAGCAGTCGAAACTCCGCTCAGTCCACCAAGGACTACACAGGCAATAGCAAGAAGGAGGCATTTGGCCCAAAGTGGAAAGTTCTTCATAAATGCTAAAACAATGAGCTTGTTGAATGGTTCGACTTATGACATCAAAAGCAACATTGAGTGTTAGACTCACTTTAGATTTGTAGTAATGAAACATCTTTCAGGACCAACAGGAATTCTTGTCGTTAATCTTGGTACACCAGATGCGCCTTCGCGTGGAGCAGTACGTCGTTATCTCAAGCAGTTTTTACTCGATCCTCGAGTAATCGATATTCCTGCTGTGCCGCGTCATCTTTTAGTTCGAGGACTTATTGCTCCATTTCGAGCCGGCTCAAGCAGCAAATTATACAAACAAGTATGGACAGATGAAGGCTCGCCGATCAAGATCTACGCTGAAAATCTTGTCGAAGGGCTTCAAGAGCATTTCGAAGAAGGAATTCATGTAGAGCTCGCTATGCGATACCAAAATCCGTCGATACAAGCCGCTTTAGATAAATTTCAGAAGATGGCAGTGAGCAAGATTATTGTATTACCGCTTTTTCCGCAATACGCATCTGCATCGACTGGCTCTGTACACGAAGAAGTGATGCGCATTGTATCATCGTGGTTTAATGTTCCTGACATTCGCTTTATCAATAGCTATCCGCTCTACGAGCCAATGATTAAGCTCTACGCAGATAATGCGCGTAAATATGATGTCAGCTCATTCGATCATATCTTTTTTAGTTTTCACGGTTTGCCAGAGAGCCAGCTTCGCAAAGGAGACGTGCACGATCACTGCTTGAAAAAAGAGTATTCCTGCTGCAATACATTGACCAAGCATAATCAATTCTGCTATCGAGCTCAATGCGTAGCAACAGCACATGCCATAGCTGCAGAGCTTGACCTCAAAGAAGAAGATTATACAATTTGCTTCCAGTCTCGACTCGGTACTGATCCTTGGATTCAGCCGTATACAACTGACGTTCTCGAAGAGAGAGCTGAAAAAGGCGACAAGCGAATTCTAGCATTCAGCCCAGCATTTGTAGCAGATTGCCTTGAGACGACTATCGAGATTAGCGTCGAATACCAAGAAGAATTTGAAGAAATGGGCGGTGAGAAAATGCAGCTCGTCGAAAGCCTGAATGACGATCCGCGATGGATTTCAGCCCTTGTTGATCTTCTAGTTGAATATGATCCGACACTCAAAACCAAACAGCTACAAGTCGTTTAAAGAAGTTTAACGCCTTCATTTGCAGATAGTCTACTCAGTTTCAATAGAATAACCGACTTTTGCAAAACACAAACGCCTTCCCCTTGAGGTTCAATCAACAATTTTTTATTGCAATTTCATGCTGTCTGTTGCTTCTTGCTTCTTGTTCAAAACAAGAAACAAGTCTGCGTTCTGTCTCGAATGTTCTTGCTTCGTCATTGATCTCAAAAGTCAAGAAGCCTAAAATTATCGAACTCAAAAAGACGGCACTTTTGACAGGCAAAGTTGAATGTCAGAAATCCTCATTCTTTTTGCTACACGATATTGTTGATCCAGTTCATCAACCAATTGTCGATACTATTCAGATTGCAGATGGCTCTTTTCGGTACGAAGCTGAACTCAACAAACAAGGATATTATGCTTTAGATTTTTATTGGAATAAAAAATCTGACCCAAAACGATTGAATGTATTCCTTGGGCACTCAGATAGTTTATGGATTACATTTAATGGCAAAAAACCATTAAAAACAAGACAAGTAAGTGGACGAGGCGAATACGAAACTCAATATATTTGGGATAAATCGTCTTATAAAAAGGCATACCCACGTACCAAGCAAGTTTCAAAAAAAGAAAAAACACTTGCACGTGCCGATCTCGATAGTATACGTGAACGCCAACTTCGCTCTTTAGTAGCATGGGCCGACACTCTTGATCATATTTCGCCTACGTTTTTGGATTTAGAAGAAACTGATATTCTCTATTCATTTGCTCAAGAACGACTCGATCTCGAAGAAGCAATCGCTGAAAAAACGTTTGAAGAAGTCAAGACGAAATTTGTTCGGAATTTAAATCTTGGAAAGTCTTCAAATATGCAAGTACAATCATACGCTGATTTCTTACTTGCATATAGAGAAGCCAAAACTGGATCGTTTACAAATCTGAGTCGGCCGCCATCTGATATCGCTCGTGAGAAAATTGAATTTGTCGACAAGAAATACAAGTCAAGTCATATACGTGATTATTTAAAGCGTGATATTTTAATTTCAATGATTAAGCTTGACGGGTCGATGTTGATTAATGATCCGGTGAGCAAATACACACGCAATGTCAAGCATGATATTTATCGAGATGAAGTCATCGAGGCTTACATTAAGCACGTGTATATACAAGATGGTATGCTCGCGCCAGACGTAACATTTATGGATGCAGATAGCAATAAAGTCAGCATCAGCGATTGGCGCGGCAAGTATGTCTATATAGACATTTGGGCGAGTTGGTGTGTCCAATGCCTCAATCAAATGCCAGCCTTCAAGCAGCTCGAGAGAGATTATGCAGGCAAAGGAATTCGATTTGTTTCTATTAATGTAGATGATCATCCAGCGCGCTGGAAAGCTCGACTTAAAGCGAGCGCAATGTCAGGCAAACAATATCATGCTTCGGGCGGTTATAAAAGTGATTTTGCAAAAGCATTTTTAATTAAATCATTGCCACGATATATCCTGCTTGATCCCGATGGCATTATTGTCGCCCTTGATGCGCCACGCCCCACGAGCAGCATCCGCGCCATGCTCGACAATCCTGATGTATTTGCACATGCCTCCAAGTATGGCGGACAGCAATAATTAATTGTAGTTTTTGTGGGGCCATCCATTTTATTTTTTTATTAAAAAATAAAATGGTCGCTATGCTTCGTGGCTCGCTGTTCGCTCGGCCTCAGCAAAGCTGAGTCTGCTGCAAGCAGCACCACTTCGCAGCGCTTGTCCGAATTATATGGTATATGGTGAAATGTCCCCCTTCATTTTTGGAGGGGGAAATCATGCGAAGCATGATGGGGGAGGATTTATGGAATTGATCTTAAAAAGGTGTCTATACATAGATGAATAACTACTACAACAAGAATCTAAAAGACTTCGCTAGGGAAAACCGCAAGTCGATGACGAAAGCATCTGTTCGTTTATGGTGTGAATTATTGCGAGGAAAGAAAATGCTTGATTATCCGTTTAAACGTGAGCGACCTATTGATCGATTCATTGTAGATTTTGTTTGCTTAAAATTAAAACTTGTCATTGAGGCTGATGGATGGACTCATGAAAGCGAAAAAGCAGCCTTAAGAGATTCTGACCGAGATCGCGTGTTAAATGAACTTGGCTTTACTGTTTTGCGATTTTCTAATTGGGAAATTGAACATGATATCACAACTGTTGATATGATTATTCGAGCAGCAATTTGTCAACTTGAATCCTCCCTGATCGCTTCGCGATCTGTCCCTCCAAAGGGACACAAAAAAACGTAACGGCTGAGGGATAGAAGGCAGCACGAGCGAAGCGAGTGGATTTTTCTTTTCTATTTTTAATCGAAAAGAAAAAGCTAGGTTACCGTACTGCCGAATAGCCCGACCTCGCGGAGCAAGGTCAGCCCCAAATTGTTTAGAATAAAAAAAGCACCCAATTCAATAAAGAACCGAGTGCTTTTGATAATTAAAAAGGAAGTACAATTAATTTGTTTTCTTAGCGATGACTTCTGTCCATGACCCAGCCGTGCGAGCATAGATTGTATTATCGTACATGGCTTCGGTATTTGTGCCAGGTAAATAATACTTGCCGAGATATGCAGCGTTCACAGTTATTGTAAAAGTTTTTGATTCTTTTGATTTGAGATCAAAAAATGTATAAACACGATCGTCACGAATATCTTGATAATCCGCGCCATCAGGAATTGAGCCGCCATCGAGACGAGCATTGGCAATCTCCCATCCACTCGGGAAAAGCTGGTCAAGTGATACTTCAAATACAGGCTGCGAACCAGTATTTTTAATAGAAACAGCTATTTCGAAATCAGTACCTTGTTCTATTGCTTCTGGATTGATTTTTTCGCCATCGATAGACGAGTAAAATACAGAAATGTCAAGTGTTTTATTGTCTGCTTTTGTGTCAAATTGTGTCGGCACTCCAGAGATGTTGACTGCGGAATATAAATTGACATTTTCCGAAGTTTTAAATTCAATCGTTCCATTTTTGACTTGATTGAGTTCGAGCTGCCAAAGTGCTTTTGATGAACTAGCTTTTACCCATTTTCCTTCATTTATTCTATACTCAAAGTCATACTTAGGTATTTTGCCATTGACGCCAGAGAAATTGGCAAAGGCAACAAGGCTATACGCGGTAGCATGAGTATTGATCCACTTGTCGCCAGAGAGTTGCTTGCTTATTTCTTGTAGCAATTGCTCAGATTCTGCACGCTTGCCTAGGATAGAAGCGCATTGTAAAATGATTGCTTTGTCTCGCAATCCACTTCCAAACGTTTGCGACAGTTCGACATAATTTGTCGTATTGAGTTGAGCTTTATCTGCAAGTTGTTGAGCAATTTTCTGTTGACCAGCAAGTTGATATGCAGCGGCTAAATACCAAGAAGAAATATTATCTATTTTTCCTTCGTTGCGCATGCGATTCATTGCGCCAAGTTCTGCTTTATCAGCAAGGGCAAGCATAAATAAACGGTAGGCTTGTGTTTTTTGCTCTTGTTTGTTTGACGTGAATTTCCAATTATTGGCGCGCTCTTTTTGGAAGCTCAATAATTGATTCAGCATTTCATTTGGAACATTAAATCCAGAGCGTTTTGCCTCTACAAGACAGTGTCCTGCATAATTTGTCGCCCAATCATTTGCTTGCGGATTTCCAGGCCAATACGTCATGCTGCCATTAGGCAGCTGGAATCGCTGCAAGCGATTAATTCCACGCTTCACATTGGATGAGACTTCCTTTTGTTTCGCTTCTGGTAGTTTAATTAAATCCGTTAAATAAACTTGTGGGAATGTTTTGGAAGTTGTTTGCTCGACGCAGCCATAGGGATAGCCAATAAGATAACCGAGACGTTTTCCGAGATTCATTGGAGGTAAAGCAGAGACTTCAAGGGTCATTTTATTTGTGCCTGCAATTCCAAAGGATTCTATTTTTTCGGAATGTGATTTACTATTTGAAAATACACCTGCAAGAGAGCGAGTTTCTTCTTCATTTGGCGCAACGATATTGACATCAACTTTATAGGTCGCTTTTTTGCTGCCAGAAGTAGCAAGTATTTCAATTTGAGCTTTGCCGAGACGATCAGGGGTTTTAAAATTGAAATTTATTGTTTGCTCTCCTTGACGCTTGAAATTCATTGTTTTTTTCAAGTCGCCTTTTGCTTCGAGCATATCATTTGATGATACCGTAACAGAAACTGTTTTGATATTATCATCCATTGCAAAAATGGTCACAGGAATATTAATGTCTTCATTTGGCTTTAATACTCGAGGTACAGTTCCATACGCCATGAGCGGCTCTTTTACGGGAACAGCTTTTTCAGTGCTTCCATAAGCAATGCCTTGACGCGCGACAACCATCACACGCACAGATCCGACATAATTTGGCATTTGTAATTTATGCGTCTGGGTTTCTCCTTTTTTTAACTCAAAAGGCTGCTCATAAATGACGACTGGCTTAAACCGATCTTGCTTTGGATTATCAACGAGCGGTCCTGCGGCATCACCACCAATACTTAATAAAGTGCTGACAGGTTTTCCATAAGCGCCAAGGACATAATTAAAGACATCCCATGTTTTGACAGTTAATGCTGAGCGCTGGAAAAAGTGCGACCATGGATCAGGTGTTTTATGTCGGGTAAGATCAAGCAGACCTTCATCAACGACTGCAAGCGTGTACGTCATTGGTCCGCCTCGACTTTCTTTGACCGTGACTTCAAATTCTTTATTCGGTCTGAGCTGATCAGCCATGACAATTTCAGGATAGAGTCGGGTAGCAGGATCTTCGATCTGAACAGGTATAACTCCATGCATTCTGATCGGAAGATCATTAGCAGTTTGCTCATGTGGCTGCAAAAGCGACACACTTACGTACGCATTTGGTGCCATACGTGAGTCTGTCGGAATTGTGACTTTTGTTGTACCTTTTTTAGCATTGACCCAATAGCTTTCAAGGACTTCTTCACCAGATTCGACCGTGACGAGTGCACGACCTTTATTTGGTGTTGGAATACTGATTTTCATGTCATCGCCGACATTGTATTTCTCTTTGTCTTTTGAGAAAACAAGCATCGAAGCTCCACCAGGATTGTCTTCAGCTGCGCGTCCTGCCCAACCTGGCCAATCAATGTAAACGATTTTACCAGTGCAATGACCATCACCGTCGCATGCACGTACAAGGTATCGTCCCCAATCTGGAAATTTGACTTGCATCTTCCAGGAAGCTCGACCGTTTTTGTCTGTACGAGCAGTGCCGCTCATGATTTCGTTTGCATCGAGTTTGCCACGGTAAGCAGCCACATCATCTTTGTCTTTGTCGTACCACCATTTCCATTTGACCTTGTACAATGCGACATCGAGTTCTTTATCTTGGATTGGCTTGCCATCGGGATCGAGTACGATGAGTTTGACTTCATGGTCTTCATCGGTCAACAACATATCACGAGCAGCATCTCCTTTAGGAGTTTTGACTCCTACGTATGCATCGTACGGAGAATACTTTGTCTTAAATCGATCTGTGCTGAATGCGCCACTTGGTTCGAACACCTTAGTCGAGAACGAAGCAGTCAACATACCAGGAGCTTCTTTAGATGTCGATACTTCAGATAGCCCGATCTCAGTATTTCCGTCTTCATTTATTTGACCATCAAACAATTTCTTTTTGCTTGTTCTGAATTTGCGTACTGGATCATCAAAGGTGAAATCACGATGCGTTTTGAATTGGGTTTTTGACTGTTTGAGAGTAAGATCAACTGTCGTTTTTAAGTTTGATGCAATAGCACCGTGCAGCCATTTGACATTCATCGGGACGACATCTTCAGCATTGTTAGCAGTGAGTATATCACTCGGGAAGTCAAGGTTGATCTTCAATCTATTTGGTAGAATCGTCTCGACTTTGAGCGTTTTCTGAAATTCTGCTCCTCCTACACGTACTCGCGCGAGGTAATTTCCAGTAGGTGATTCATCAGTAGTTTTGACTACGAAGTCATACATACCGTTGACTCCAGCAGTACTGACTTCGCGCGCGATGACGCGTCCTTTTGGATCGAAGATTTCGAGTTCGACAGGATGATTTGCAGGAAGTGAAGCCGCTCGGTCTTCTAGGATAAACGTTAAGAACATATCGTCGCCTGGTCGCCAAACACCGCGTTCGCCGTAAATCATTCCTTTGATGCCTTTGTGGTATTTCTGACCAGCCACATCATACATACTCATTGACATCGATGAAGCATCATCTATGCGTAGATAGCCTCGCTGATCTCCATCTTCAGCTACGATGATGAATGGCTTGCGATCGAGTTTGAGGCGGGCTTCGCCATCGCCATCTGTAAGTTTTGATGCAATCGGCTGCTGCTGATAATCGAATAAAGTGATATTCACTCCACCGACAGGCTGAGTCGATTTGAGGCTGCTTACTGCTACAAAAATTTCATCAGTTGTTCCTTGCTTGGCAATGATGCCGAGGTCAGACGCCAGGATATTGCGTTTTGCTACGCGCTGCGATGAATAAAATTCATCGACACATGGATCGCCATCATATTCTTCATCATCATAGTAATAATCCCAACCACTTGACTCACTCGGTGGCGTGTATGTATGCCAATTCGCTTCGACATCGAGCATATGAGATTTCTCATTCTTCGATTGATTTTCATCATCGCTTGAGCCACATTCGTATAAAGAATATTCTGGTTTAAATCCAATTGCGATTTCATAAATAGCTCCAGGTTCTGGATTGATGATATTCGCAAGATTGATTGAATGGTGATTCCATTCAGTAAGGTCGAGCTTATTTTTAGGGTCAAGCTCGATTCGTTCTTGAGCGACGATGACTGAGCCAACCCGCTTTAATTCATCGCTTCCATCAAGTTGATTGATTTGTAGGAATTGCTGCACATTTTTTTCGTGGATTTTAATCACGCGGACATCAATAGCAGACAATGATGTAGCTTCGAATACAAATGGAATTGATTTTCCTTTAGGTGTGATGACGCCTTTGCCAGTGAGCTTGACTTCTGGCTTTGTGCTGCTAAATTTAAACTTGTGCTTTGAGCCAACGGCAAGCGCTTGTCCTTGATATGTTTTGATACCTGGAGAGACATTCAGATTGATATCTCCAGATAGTCGAGCATAAGGATAGACAGTTACTGAGCTGCCATCGACAAGGTATTTGCCTGCTGGGCGTTCGTTGATTCTAATGAGTCCTTCGAGATCTTGAGCTGGATCTATTGGCTCACTAAATCCGAGTTTGATGAATTGTTCTCTATTTGCATCAAAGTGATTGGCACTTGTTAGAGCAAATTCTCCTTTGGCTGTTAGTTCAACTTGATGCTCGAGTGTGCGGTCACAATAAATGGCAGCTCCATCCCAAGAGAGGTTGACATATTGTGCATCGTCTGTACGATCAAGATCAATTTTGAATTCATGCTTTTTGGCTTCAGCATCATGATCCCAGTCAATGCTCATCGTTTTACCAAACAAAGACGCCTGCATGATTTCTTCTACATCTTGACTACTGGCATAATCAGCCGTTTCGATAAATCCCGTAATGCGTCGCTGATTTGGATTTGTCGGATTCGGTGTCGTTGTAGTTAATTCACGGACAGAGAAATTCTGTTGTTTTGTTTCAAACGAAAAGCGAAATGGCTTGCCAATTGGATCTGCAAGGAGATCATCTAGTACGATGCGCGCATTATAATGTGTGCCTTGAGGTAATGATTCACTTGGGATAAACTCGAGCGTTCGATCATCTAGAAAATGAAGTTTTCCATTGAGTTTTGGACTGAATACTATGTCGAGATCTTCTACTTGTTGCGTGTTTTGTATTTGAGCAGCTAGCTGCACTTTGATTGTACTCTTATTGCTGATGACGCCTGATGTATAGGCTGAAACAACACCATCAAAATCTTGGTCAAATTGAATCGGTGCTTGTTCTCTCGAACAAGCTGTAAAAACCAAAATTGAAATACAGAGAAGACTAAAAAGAAATTGAATGCGCTTTTTCATAAGTCGTAGAATGAATTGGGGTTGATTATTTGATTACAAGATGCGCAATTCTTTTGCTAAATGCTGTTTACAGTTATGAAAATGCCACTTGAGTGTATGAAGTATCCACAAGAGTGCGCGAAGGATGGTAGTGGGCGCGATAGCGCTCCCGTAGCGTCCCGACTACTCAGGAGGATAGCGTAGGGATGAGCGAACAGCGAACCACGAACAGCCTGACCACGAGCGAAGCGAGTGGGCGCGCCATTAAAAAATAAAAATAAATTGGGGCATCCGCTTCACGGAGTTCAGCGGCGGGCTGTCCGGCACTCTCTCTGCGCTCCTTGTCGTCGCGCAGCGTTCAGACAACACCTTCCATCCCTATGCCGCGCTACTGCTCGATGATCGTACCGGCGATACGGAGTTTGTGCTTGCCTTTGATGCCTTCAAAAAACACGCTGATGGTCTTGCGGAAATAACCTGTACGGCCTTTTGGATTGTAGCGGATCGCGACTCTGCCGGTGTCACCAGGCATCACAGGAGCTTCTGTATAAAATGGTGTGGTACAGCCGCAAGTGACGCGGATGTTTTCGATGGCGATCGGCTCGTCACTGCTATTGACAAATGTAAAATCATGCTCGACATAATCAGTCGCATTGATGTCACCAAAATCGTGTTCTGTTTCTGTCCAAGTAATTTGATCACTTGCGCTGCTTATTAGAAGCAAAGAGGCAAAAATGACGAGCGATATCTTCATAACCGAATACGTAAGCTACAAATTTGATGTCAAACTGTCTTTCAATCAACAATAACTTGAAAATGCAACGTAGAAGTGTTGCGATTGATGCGTTTTGTTGATTACATTTGAATCTTAACATCATTTTGTGATAATCAACACTCGTTTATGAGATTTTTTACACGATTACTTGCGGTTGGGACATTGATCGCGTCACTTAGTTTACTATCTACAAATACTGCTGAGGCTTCACACGCAATGGGAGCAGATTTGACTTATTCGTGCCTCGGTCAAGATGCCAATGGAAATTTCATTTACGAGTTTCAATTGACGTTTTATAGAGATTGTAATGGTATTGCAGCTCCGACCAATCCGATTATCAATATCAACTCAACGTCTTGTGCTTCTACAGACAATGTGACAGCTGTTTTTCAAGGCTCTGAAGAAGTCTCCCAAATCTGTGACCAACAGCTTTCGAATACAACTTGTAATGGTGGTTCTCTACAAGGCGTTGAAGCGCACGTTTATACAGTTGAGTACACGTTTCCATTCAATTGCAATGATTGGGTGATTTCATTTAGCGAGTGCTGCCGTAATGCTGCCATTACAAATAGTAATAATGCTCAAGGCTTTGACTTGTATGTTGAGGCATTGATCAACAATAAAGATGCTGGCTGTAATAGCTCGCCTGAGTATACGACTCTGCCCATTCCTTACATCTGTGCGGGTCAGCCATTTGAGTACAATCACGGAGCAGTCGACACTGAGGGTGATTCACTTGTTTATACGTTGATTGATCCATTTGATGATGGTACTGCAACTGTTCCATACTTAGCTCCATTTAATGCTACTTATCCGATCGGAACTTTGCCAGCAAACAGCTTTGGTTTTGATGCTCAAACTGGTCAAATGTCTTTTACACCGAGTGGAACTCAGATCGGTATTGTCACAGTATTAGTTGAAGAATATAGAAATAATGTCTTAATCGGAACGACGATTCGAGATATGCAGGTTGTCGTTATTAACTGTACAAATACTAATACACAAATAGATCCGCCAACAAATATTTCTACCAACGCACAGCTCAACGGATCTACATTCAATCTCTGTGGAGGCGAAGATTTGTCATTTTCGATAGAGGTCTCTGACCCTGATGTTTTAGATTCTCTCTCTGTATCATCCAATATCGCTACTGCTGTCCCTGGAGCAACTATTACAACTGTCGGTACAAATCCACTAACAATTAACTTCAATTGGAATAGCGTTCCTGCTGGTTCCCATCAGTTTTCTATTACAATTTCTGACAATGCATGCCCGACTCCAAGTTTGCAGACATTAGGTTTTGACATTTTTGCACCAGGAGTCATTGGTCTTGCAGTAGATCAAATTTGTACTGGTTTTGATACTGATGTTCAGTTGACTACATCGACGTTTGGTAGTGCTGGAGGTGGGACTTATTCTTGGACACCAGCAGCTGGATTGTCTTGCTCGAATTGTCCAAACCCTATTGCACTTGATGTAAACACACCGTCTGTTTTTGTTGTGACGTATACTGATGGCGTTTGTTCTGCTACTGATTCAGTCTTTATTGTTCCTGACTCAACATCTGGAGTTATTGCTACAGCTAGTCAGACAATAATTTGTCCTCAAGTCAATAATACAATCAACCTAACTGCTGCGCCGACTTATAATGGTGGAGCAATTAATGGAAACTTTACTTGGACTGGACCTGGGCTAAGTAATCCAAACATTCAATCACCAACAGCAACAATTGATCAACCTGGTCAATACATTGTTTTCTACGATGGACCTTGTGGAGGCTTTGATACAATCGATGTAACAACTGAACACGCCATAGACGCAGGCCCAGATATTCAAACTTGTGGTGGTGCTACGGTTCAACTTGATGTGCAATATGATGCGCCGCCACAATCAATTCCATGTCAAACGAATCCAGGTGTGGCATGTTTCGATACACCTGTGCAATATCAATACGGTACAGGAGGAACAACTTCAACGACATTCTCACCTTTTGAAGGATTTTGGGAAGACTCAAGAATGCAAGTCATTTATACGGCAGCTGATTTAACAGCCGCTGGAGTTGTACCAGGCTTGATTACAGAAATGTCTCTCAATGTTGCACTAAAAGGAAGTACACAGCCTTACAGTGGCTTCAATATCAATATGGGTTGTACGACAGATGACCAGCTTGCTGTATTCCAGACTGGGCTTCAGAACGTTTTCACAGCTAATTATACAACTACTGCAGGTTGGAATTCATTCGCTTTGACTACACCATACGGTTGGGATGGTACTTCAAATTTGGTTATTGAATTCTGTTTTGATAATGCATCTTGGACAGATGATGATGATATAACAGTAACAGCAACACCTGGTTTGAACTCTACTATATATGACTTCACTGATGGTGCTACTGGGTGCCTACTTAACGCACCTGCTACAGTACAATCTCGACCTGATATTCGTTTAACAACTTGCGGATTACAGCCGCCTGCAACATACACTTGGACTGGGCCAAACTTAAGTGATCCGAATATTCAAAATCCGACAGCAACTCCTACCGGGTCTGGAACATATATTGTTGTCGCTGATGACGGGATTTGTACATTGACAGATACTGTTGAAGTGACAGCAACTACTGTAAACTTCGGCACACCTCAAGTACAAAATGAGTCTTGTGCAGGAGCAAATGATGGTACAATTATAGTCAGCCCAACAGGAGGACAAGCACCATTCACATACCAGTGGTTTGGAGGCTCAGCAGCTGGTCAAACAAATGATACATTGACTGGTTTGCCAGCTGGCAATTATGGAGTACTCATAACCGATTTTGGAGGTTGTACTGACTCGATAGCTGTTTCTATACTAGCAGCTCAAGCTATTCAAACATCAACTTCATTCACTGGTGCTAATTGTGGAGCAACAGATGGTTCTGCTACAGTTTCACCTTCGGGAGGATCAGGAGCATATACATATACATGGAGTACAGTTCCAGTCCAAAATACTCAGACAGCGACTTCGATAGGAGCTGGGCAATATGCGGTAACTGTTACTGACGCCAATGGTTGTGCGACTATTGATTCAGTTGAAGTAACAAACACAACTCCTCTGAATTCAACAATTTCTACAGCAACATTAAGTTGCTTTGGTGATCAAAATGCTTCTTTGACTATTACACCTTTAAATGGCGTAGGCCCATATACTTACCAATGGGATGGAGGTAATGCGACTGGTCAAACTGGTGCTACAGCCACAGGACTTGGATCGGGTTTTTATTTTGCTACTGTAACAGATGCAAATGGATGTGTTGACTTCCATGTTGCTCCAATCAATCCAGTTGATAGTATTTCCATAGATACTACTTTTAGTACTGGCGTAGCTTGTAATAGTGGCTCTACAGGTTCTGCTACAATCTTAGCAAGTGGAGGTACAGGTGCTTTGACATATACATGGGCTACAACTCCAGTACAAACTGGGCAAACTGCTACTAATCTTGCTGCAGCAACGTATACTGTTACGATTGAAGATGCTAATGGCTGCTCTCGACAAGAGCAAGTTACCGTATCTCAGAACTCTCCAGTACAAGTTTCTCCGATCCTACAAAACAATGTCTCATGTAACGGAGGGAACAATGGAGAAATTGATATCGCTGTCACAGGTGGTACCTATCCATACACATATTCATGGACAGGTGCAGCAAGTGGATTTACAGACTCATTGACATTTGGATTACCTGCTGATACTTATACAGTCACGGTTACTGATGCTGCTGGTTGTATTCAGACCGCCCAATACACAGTTACTGAGCCTGCAATTATCGTTTTAGACAGTTCTGCTACTACTGCTACTTGTGCTGCTCCTGATGGTTCTGCATCTGCTATCATCTCTGGAGGTGTATATCCGTATACCTACTTATGGTCACCTAATGCTGCAAGTCAAACAGATTCAGTAGCTACCAATCTAACTGCAGGGAATTATTCAGTTACAATTACTGATGCGAATAATTGCCTCAGAACACTTTCTGTTACAGTCCCTTCTCAGTCTAATTTACAAGCTACTTCAGCTCAAGTAAACCCAACTTGTAATGGATTCAATAATGGATCGATTACAGTTACACCTTCTAACGGTAATGGACCGTACTCATATCAGTGGTCTTCTAATACTGGAGGTCAAATTGGCCAATCAGCAGTTAACTTAACAGCTGGTCTTTATACAGTGACAGTTACTGATGCAGATGGATGTACGTTTACACTTAGCGAAACTCTCAGTCAGCCAGATCCAATTTCATTAGTGCCTTCTGGTACTGATGCTTCTTGTGCTGGTGGACAGGCTGACGGTACAACTACAGTTGTTGCTACTGGTGGCGACGGTAATTTCTCTTATCAATGGAGTCAAAATACAGGAAACCAACAAGGACCAACAGCAACAGGACTTTCGGGCGGCACATATTCTGTAACAGTGACAGATGGAAACAACTGCTCTGAATCTACTATCGTGACGATCGGCAATCCAGCACCGTTCAGCTTAGATGGTACGTCATCTACACCAGTAACTTGTGGCGAGACGAATAACGGTTCTGTCTCTATCGATATTTCGGGTGCAACACCTGGATACATTTACGATTGGAGCAATGGAGGTACAGGATCGACACTTACTAATGTATCCTATGGCTCTTACACAGTGACAGTGACAGATGCCAACGGTTGTCAATTCGTGTTACCGACGCCAATTCAAGTCGATTCATTTGCTTCTGTTGATGTGACAGCATTTGTTCAAGATGATACAATAGGCGCAGGTGCTACCACTCCGATCTCAGCTATCCTTACTGATGCAGTACCAGGTACAACGTACCAGTGGTTCCCACCAGATGGCATCGCGGATCCGAGCAGCCCAATTACGACAGCGTCACCTACATCAAATGAAACGTACGTTGTAACCGCAACATCGCCAGATGGCTGTGTTGATACAGCTCAAGTTCGAATTGTTGTTATTCCAGGTCTCATTACATTCTCTAATGCATTTGCGCCTACTGGTATTGAATCTGCCAATCAAACATTTGGTCCAATAACAGAAGGTATCATCGAGATCGAAACATTTGAAGTGTACAATCGCTGGGGCGAACTCATGTTCCGTAGTACAGATGGCTCAGGCTGGGATGGCACATATAAAGGTGAGATTCAACCGATGGATGTGTACGTGTATTACTGCGTAGCGGCCATACCAGGACAGCCAGCAGTTAAATACAAAGGGGATGTAACGCTCGTTCGCTAGAGCTTTGATCACATTTCTTATCAAGCAGCATTTCTTTTATTAGGAATGCTGCTTTTTTATTGAAATGATTGTGGGGCCATCCGTTTTTCTATTTTTAAATCGAAAATTGAAATAACAGCAAGCCCTTTCTATTTTTAAGGGAAAGCGTTTGGGGTAGGGGTGAAAAAAGAAAAACGGTCGCTATGCTTCGTGGCTCGCTGTACGCTCGGCTGCCTACGGCATCTGCTCGTTGCACTCGCACCACTTCGCAGCGCTTGTCCATTTCCTTTTTTTTATGGCTCAGGGATAGAAGGCAGCGCCCGCTAGGGCGGATTTTTTTCTATTTTTTAATAGAAAAAAAGCTAGGCTACCGTACTGCCGAATAGCCCGACCGCAGCTTTGCTGCGGTGAGCCCCAATAGTTATTCCTCTTTATTCAATTCAGGATATTCAACTCGGACGTGATGAATACTTCTCAGCAATTTCTTAAACACAGCTTGTACAGCTTGTAATTCTCTAAAGGTCAAGGGCGACCGATCCAATTGTTTAAGATGAATTTTATGTTCAATTATTTTATCAACTAAAGTATCTATTTCTACGCCAGTAGGATTTTTTAAACTTTTAGCAGCAGCTTCGATACTATCTGCCATCATCAAAATTGTTTGCTCCTTCGATTTAGGTAGCGGACCAGGATACGTAAATTGAGTTTCATCAATTTTTATATCAGGATTTTGATTCGAATATTGTCTATAAAAATACTCTACCCGAGACGTGCCATGGTGCGTCAAGATAAATTCAACGAGTAAATTCGGCAGCCGAGCTTTACGCGCCATAATTTCACCTTCGGTGACATGCTCAATAATCACTTGAGCACTTTCGAGCGGAGATAAATCATCATGCGGATTACGTCCCGATTGATTTTCGATAAACATCTCAGGGCGCTTCATCTTGCCGATGTCATGATATAATGCCGCAGTTTTTAGTAGTAAGCCATTAGCTCCTATTTCTTTGGCAGCAGCTTCACTGAGGTTGGCCACTTGCAGCGAATGCTGAAATGTGCCGGGCGCTTCAATGCTTAATTTCTTTAATAATGGGCGATCCAAATCTGCCAATTCCGCCAAACGAATATCACTGACAAATCCAAAAATGCGTTCAAGAAGTGGAATCAAAGGGTAGGCGAGTATCGTCAAAAATGCATTGATAGCAAGCCAACCATAAGTGCTGAGGCTTTCAGCTTCTAGACTCATGCCGCCTTCGCTGATAAGTGTCAAACCCAAAAATCCAAGTACATATGTGATAAAGATGCCACCTATTCCTAGGAAAAATTCGCCCCAATAGCGCGTCTTGACATTTGACAAGACGGCAGCCATTCCAGCAAGTATTTGAATAAACGCAAACTCGTATCCAGTCGAACTCAAAAAACTCGCAATTAAAACAACAATTAAATGAACAAACAAAGCAAGTCGAGTCCTAAAAAAATTGCTCATTAAAATCGGAACAATACAATACGGAATTGCATAAACCGATAATACAGATGTCTGATCAAAAATATATGTCAACCAACTATAAGCTGCTACTAGTAAAAGTATAAATGACAACTGCCTGAAGCTGCCATAGACACTCAACGCACGTAAGCGCAAAAACATCATTAAGGCACCAATAATTAATGATGTCAATAAAAAATAACCAAGAAATACAAGCCAGCTACTTCTATCGCCAGTGATATCAGATTCGTAACGCTCTCGATAGCTTTCGAGCTTCCAGTATGTACGATCATCGATCAGATCACCTTTATCAACTATTGTGGCACCACGTTGCACAGCACCTTTGGTTGTTGAGATGGAGGCAAGAGCAGTCTCAATAGCAACTTGAGTCAAACTATCACCAAAAACAACATTTGGTTGAATCGAACGATGCAGCGGTTCTATTAAAAATTCAGCTTCAGCCAACTTACTTTTAATTAAAGCATCATCTACATAATCAAGTGCACGCTGCGGCGTGAGCATATTCGAGACAGATTCATCAGATCTCGAATTACCATCAGTCAGTGTCACAACGCCTACACTTAAATCACTATGTTTCGCCTCAAGGTTTATAATTTTTTTTGAGTACAAGCTTTTTAATATCGTAGTTGCGGCAATTTTATAAACCTGTTTATTTAATTGTAAATCGGCAGCTTGATTAGCAGCACTAAGCATTGACTCAAATTGCGCATCCAATTCTCGGAGTTGCTTATCTCGCACATTTCGATCTAGTACATAAATTGGGCGAATCTGTCGCTCTACATCTTTTCGATCCGCCTCGCGCTCAGCTGGCGATTTTAAAACAGGAAAATCAAAATCGGCCGTCAATCGATTGTAGCCCCACTCATCACCCTGCGAGTACGAGTACGGAAACTGAACTTGATTGGGAAACAACATGCTGATCAAAAACACCACAGCACCTACAAGCAGCCATCGCAAAGCCGTCCGCAATTTAGAAGCAGGTCGCTTGATCGCATCCCGTAAAGTCAGTTTTGATTTCATAATCAATCAGCCACCTCAAAAGTATACCTTTGTGGCGTCAGTTGACGAGTCTTGACTTGATTAAATCAATTTGGGGCTCACCCCTCACGATTGTTCGGGGTCGGGCTGTACGAGGTTCGCTGTTCGCTCATCCCTGCGCTGCGCTACGGGAGCGCTGCGCGCCCTCTACCATCCCTGAGCCAAGCGTGAACTTATTCACCTGATTTTCACTTCAATCTGTATATCACACTTTATATCACTACATCATTATGAAAGAAGTCGTCATCGTCTCTATGGCTCGCACGCCGATCGGCAATTTATCAGGAGCATTAAGCGGATTTTCAGCAGTGCAACTCGGTACACATGCGATCAAGCATGCAGTAGAGCGTTCGGGGATTAGTCCTGAGCATATCCAAGAAGTCTTTATGGGCAATGTGCTCCAAGCAAATACAGGACAAGCACCAGCTCGCCAAGCAGCCATCGCTGCGGGTATACCGTATTCAGTACCGTGTACGACAGTCAATAAGGTCTGCTCATCAGGTATGAAATCAATCATGCTCGCAGCTCAAGCCATCAAAGCTGGCGATATCGACGTAGCAGTAGCAGGCGGTATGGAGAGCATGACAAATGCGCCACACATGCTTCCAGCGATGCGCGGCGGCATCGGCTATGGCAATGGCAAAGTCGTAGATGCAATTGTACGCGATGGACTCCAAGATCCGTATGACGGACAGATGATGGGCAACTGTGGCGAAGTCTGCGCCGAAGGTCGCAACATCACTCGCGAAGAGCAGGATAAATACAGCGCACTCTCGTATGAGCGTGGTCGTGCTGCTGCTGACTCAGGTAAGTTTGCTGACGAGATTGCAGCGATCGAGATACCTCAGCGTCGCAAAGATCCAATCGTATTTGATCGTGATGAAGAATTAAATAACAAACGGATCGAAGGCTACGAAAGCTTAGCAAAGCTTCGCGCTGTATTCAAAAAAGATGGAGGAACAATTACTGCAGGAAATGCATCAAAAATCAATGACGGTGGAGCAGCTGTCGTCTTGATGAGTGCTGAAAAAGCAGCCGAGCTCGGTGTCAAGCCGCTCGCTCGTATCGTCAGTATGGCTGATGCAGCACAGGAGCCGGTCTGGTTTACGACGACTCCAGCTATTGCAATGAAACATACGCTTGACAAAGCAGGTAAATCATTTGGCGATGTTGATCTCTATGAAATCAATGAAGCATTTGCAGTTGTTGCTCTAGCAAATGCAAAAGAACTCGACTTGAATATCGACAAAGTCAATGTCAATGGAGGGGCGGTCGCACTTGGTCATCCAATCGGTGTGTCTGGCTGCCGCATCGTGATGTCGTTGATCTCTGCGCTTAAGCAAAATGATGGGAAGCTTGGTCTCGCAGGCATCTGCAATGGTGGCGGAGGAGCAAGTTCTATCCTCATCGAGCGCCTCTAGGCTCAGGGATAGGAGCAGCGCCCGTAGGGCGGATAATGAAAAAGCCCTTGGAGAATTCCGAGGGCTTTTTTTCATGAGCTAGGCTACCGTACTGCGTATAGCCCGACCGCAGCTTGCTGCGGTGAGCCCCAAATCTTATACATCGTCTAGAAGATTGAGTTGCTTGAGTAAATCAAACTCAGGTTTTGTGGCTCGACATGCTGCTTCGTAATCTTCGGCTGTAAAATTGAATTGAGAGATTGACTTATTGGTGTGTCGGAGTGTGAGTGCAATACGATGCTGCTTTGCAAATCGGATCAACTGTTCAGGTAAAGTCGCGAATGTAAAAATGGTATCGAGTTGCTTGATGTTTTGTGCTGCTTCATTGATATCGAAACTAGACGAAAACATATAAATCTGTCGAAGTAAATGTTCCTTTGGAATGCGTGTCAAAAAATCTTGAAATGAAGAGCCAAGCCATGGATCTTCGATTGGCCGACACGCATCATCGATATTTTTTTCTCTGTAGCCGCGGAGCATTTTGTAGTGCGAAATAATGCGCCTCGCCGGATGCCGCAAGCAAGTAAACGTAATGGTGTCTTCAGGCACAGAGAGCTCTTGCATTGTATAATGCGAAAAGGCATAATTAAATGCTCCAGAGTCGATGACGCGCTCATTCCAGCCGCTAAATGTCTGACCATCAACATGAAGAAGATGACCGTGATTTTGCTCGAGCTTTTCAAGCATCTCAAAACCAGAATACTCGGATTGTAAGCCGCTTAAAAAAGCGATATTCATCGAAGTGCCGCCAGTCTTACGAATGTGGTAATGATAAAATTTGCGCGATCTGCCGACACGCTGCTTGGCTTGCTGCAAACGAATATCAAAGCTTAGCCGATTGTATGCGCGCTTAAAAATCGACATTTATTCAGTTTCGACTGCGTTTTCAACTGTTTTAATCTTTCGCTCTTTGCCGCCGTGTTTATTGAGGTGAGCTCGCATTTTATTGCCTTGACTGACCATTGTATTAAAATCAGCTTCAGTCATTTTGAGAATTTCGCGTGGCGCATTTTCGTATTTAGAGATCGGAATGACTTCGTAGGTATTTCCTTTGTTTCCTCTGCCGCCTTGTATGTGTCTCCAGACAGGAATGTATTCGACATCTTTGATTGACGCTTTCTTCTCGCCTTCTTTTTTGACGATTGTCATTTCGACCATCAGACCGATGTCTGTGTTTGGCTGCTTTTGATTGCTGATGAAATTGCCCATTGAGTAAACGGTCGTTCCTTCAAATGTTTCGCCTCCTTCCTTAACGTAGGTTTTTGTTTTGATCGGTTGGATAACATGCGGATGCGCTCCCACGACGACATCAACTCCATGACGAAAACAAAAATCGGCGATACGTCTCTGTTCAGCTGATTCGTCAAGCTGATATTCGCCACCCCAATGCGTTATCATGATGATTGCATCGGGTTGGAGTGCTTTGGCTTCTAGAAGGTCACGACGTATTTCTGCGGTGTCGATCATATTAACGAGTGTAGGAGCAGGAGAGGGTAGTCCATTTGTACCGTATGTAACATTTAGAAAGGCGAGTTTCAATCCTCCTCGATAAACGATAAGCGGATAGAGTGCATCACGCTCAGCTTGATTCAAAAAGCTGCCAGTTTGAAAATGACCAGTTTGTTTGACTGTCTTAATCGTTCCAATGACTCCTTTGAGCCCAGAATCATTTGTGTGATTATTTGACGTGACGAGCATATCAAATCCTGCTCTACGCAAAGCAAATGCAAGTTCATCAGGCGAGCGAAATTGAGGATAACCTTTGTACGGCGGTGAGCCAGGTAAAGTCACTTCTAGATTGCCAATCGCGAGATCAGCTTCTGAGATGATTGGCTTGACATAGCGAAAGCATTTATCATAATCATAGCTGCCATCTGGCTGTCGTGCAGATGTAATCTGAGGCGTATGCCCCATAATATCTCCTACGAAGAGCAAGCGAAGCTCTTTGTCTTGTGTGATTGCTTGACTTGCTAAACCAAAACAAAACCATAGAATAAAGAAAACACGCATATTACTAATTACTGCTCGCGTAATGCTCGACGCAGAATCTTACCGACATTCGTTTTTGGCAATTCATCAATAAACTCAATATGCTTTGGTTTTTTGTAGCCAGTGAAGTTTTCTGCACAGAATGCGCGAAGTTCTTTTTCATTTA
>JAHDHF010000028.1:0-2287 GCA_020631455.1 Saprospiraceae bacterium | reverse complement strand
GTTACTTCTTTCCACTTCTCAGCGACAGGTTTTTGCACAGCCATTCCTCCACCCACAGAAATTTTTAAGTTGCTAAAATCAAGCGCTGCAAAGTCTGGATGATTCAACAAAGCATTGAAAAGTGTATTGACACCAGTCATCAATGTGAGCTTATTGTTTTTAAACTCTTTGATCACAGATTTAAGATCACGTGGATTTGTGACGAGTACTGAGTGCGCACCTATACCGCCTAGAGTCAAGCAATGCACCGTAAATGCAAAGATGTGATACATAGGGAGCGGAGAGAGTGCGACCTCTTTGCCTTCTTCGAGCCATTTTCCGAGCGCAGATCGGATTTGGAGCATATTCGAAACGACATTTCGATTTGTCAATTCTGCTCCTTTGGCGACTCCAGTAGTTCCGCCAGTGTATTGAATCATGATCACATCCTCAGCTGAGCGTTTAACACCTGGAAGCTCGAACTTCATTCCGCTCTTGAGGGCTTCCTTGAATTTTACAGTATTTTTCAAAGAGAATTTTGGCACCATCTTCTTGACGTTCTTGACGACAAAATTGACAAGTGCGCCTTTAATGCCGCCAAGCATCTCGCCGAGTTCAGTCAAGATAACAGTTTCGATATCAGTATCATCGATGATCTGCTGCAAGTTGTACGCATAGTTTGTCGAGATGATGACTGCTTTGACTCCGCTATCCGTGAATTGATGCTTCATCTCACGTGGCGTGTAGAGCGGACTTGTATTCACAACGATGAGCCCTGCACGCATAGCACCGAAGATTGCAATTGGGTATTGCAGCAAATTCGGCATCATGATCGCGATCTTGTCACCAGGCTTAAGCCCTCGCGAACTTAAATACGCACCAAAATTGCGAGAATGCTTGTCAAGTTCCTTATAGGTCATACCGACGCCCATATTGCTAAACGCAGTGAGCTTCTTGTATTTGTGCATTGTCTCTAACAAGACATCTACAACAGAAACATATTCATTTGGGTCAATATTCGCAGGGATTCCGCTGGGGTAGCTTTGCAGCCATGGACGTGATTCGTAAATGCTCATCGTGTAGAGTATTCGTGTTAGGTTGATGTATCTTGAAGACTTAAAAGTAAAGAATAGCACGCAATTCAAAGACATCACGAAATCAAATACTCTACTAACATGATCTCCAAAAAAAGAATACAAGTCATTGATGAGCCAGGCGCGTTTTCAATTCGATTTCCTTGGCTGAGCTTCCGTTCTGGAGCAGGGGCAGGGTTTATGTTCTTCTTTGGATTATTTTGGAATGGCTTTCTCGTTGTCTGGATTTTTGCAGCGATAGCTAGTGGCTCATTCGAGATGATATTGTTTTCGATTTTACATGTTGCAGTTGGTATTTATTTATTGTATTATTCTTTGACTACATTTATTAATTCAACAACTATTTTAATTGACAGGGAAAAGCTGTACGTAAAAAAAGGACCTCTTCCATGGCGGGGAGATCACAAAGAATTTAATGTCAAAGAAATTGAACAATTTTATGTTAAGCGGCAAAAAGTAGGTAGTACAAATGGAAATCCTATTTTTAAATTTGTAGTACATCTTGTGCAATCAAATGGAATTCATAAAGATTTAATAAAAGCAGGAAGCTTAAGCCTTGAAGAAGCACAGCAAGTTGAAGAGCAGCTCGAAAATTATTTGCAAATAACAGATTATCGAGTAGAGGGAGAATGGCAAGCTAATTTAAAGATTGAATTTAGTCCGCACACTCAAATTGATAAAACCGATTGGGGATTTGATCCATCACAAGAGCAAACAAAGCCAGAAGTACAGCCACTCATTCAGCCTCGGCGACTACAGAAAACAAGTAATCGAAAACAAATTGATACGATTATTGAAGGTGATTTTGTGAGTTATAAACTGTCAGAATATGTCGTCAAAAAACGTGTACAAAGTGACTGGAAAAATGGTGAGACTGATTTTCATATTAGTCTTCAATCTGAGATTTCAGATCCCCTGCTTGTGTACTTGCGTATAGAGCATGGAATCACAAATATTTATATAGAAAATAAACTGAATCCGCAGCAACTCAATACAATACCGCAATTACAAAATCCAGCACCAGAAATAATCGCCTTCGAAGGTGTCGATTATTCTCTTGTCGAATTTTTAGATGGTTACAAATTTGTTTTTGCACACAACCGCCCCATAGCCGTTTTACAATGGCGCTACACCGCACAAATGGGTGACAAACAGCTCCGCATTGAGTTTTTAGATGGGTATTATCAGGCATTTCAAGGACAGTATGAAGTCAA
>JAHDHF010000171.1 GCA_020631455.1 Saprospiraceae bacterium | reverse complement strand
CTCGTGCTATGCGCACTCGCATCTGGCAGAGCCACCACTTCGCAGCGCTTGTCCAAGCTGTTTGTTTATGGTATTCTCGTATAATCCAAGATGACTTCTACTATCAAGTCATTCAATGGCATCACATCACTTGGTTCGGTTTGAGGCATATGATGACTGCCACCGATTCCGCTATCGTCAGTCAAATAGATGTATTCGCCATTCGTCAGCATCGCCATAAATCGTAATAGAAATTCTCCATTTTCTTTTAAGCCGCTCGCCGTTACAGGGATAATTTTGATACCTTTTCTCGAAGCATTTCGAGCGATTCGTTGTAGCCTTGAGTTGATTTGATCATTATGATGTGGCGGCGCATCTAGCACCAGGAAGAGTAGGCGAGCGCGTGCTTCTTTGCTCCAATCTAGGTCATTGATTGCTACATCGAGACCATCTTCTACTGCTTCTTCGTAGTCGCCTCCTCCAAATGCCATCTGCTTTTTCAGATACTGAATTGACTGAACGACATCTTCTTGAAAAGGATCGATTCGTGTGAGATAATCTTCGCCTTTGTCTCGATACATCGTGATTCCTACACGAGTTTCAAGTCCAGCGATACTGTCTTTGGCTCGTGTGATTACATCAGCAAGCTCGACTTTAAGGTATTCCATTTCGTCGCCCATGCTGCCAGTAGCATCGATAACAAATGCGATGTCCACATTCTTATGGATTTTAGGCTGCTTGTCGATTTGGACTGTTCTGATGTAATTGCCTTCGCTATTGACTATTGAGAATGACTCAGTGTGAGCGCCAAGCTCAATCTGTATTTGCAATGGACGCTCATCGACTCCGCCGACGCCCATCCAAAGCTCGGCAATACCGCTATTATCACTTCGCGAAACCCAGATCACATTGCCGAGCTCGTCGAGCAGCTTAACTGTTGCATCGGGTAGAGCTTCTCCTTCTTCATTGACTGTTGTAATTGTAATTCGAGTCCGCAAATGAAGATTCCAATGCTGCTGCCATTTTGCAAATGGGACGCTATCCATGAGTGTCAGCCATTGATCCCACTCACGTAAATCATTCAGTTTTGAGCCAGTCAAAATCCCAGCCGAAATCTCTCGATCTTCAATAATCGGTTCAATAGTAGATACATCTTTTATGTGAAAAATTTCTTCAGGTTTGGCTTCAGCTGGAGCAGCCATAACTGGAGCAGGTGCATCAGCTGCTCGATCAGATTTCTTTCTTCGTTTTTTTCGTTTGCCTTTTGTTGTTTCTGCTATTGCGCCTACAGAACGTACTTCTTCGCGTGTAATAGTCACTGCTGCTGAAGAAGCATCTTTTTCTATGAGTGGTATTTCATACGACTCAACTATGATTTCATCAAGTGTTTCAATATGGCTTGCTCCTTCTTCAATGATATCATCAGAAGCATAAATTTCATCCACAAGTTTTTCTAACTTAAGATCAACGACTTTAAGGAGCTGATTTTCTAACAGTGAAAATTGCTTTGTGACCGGGCCATGTGGATAGATCTCGCACTTAAGCAGGTAATTCCGAGAAATGCTATCAGACAATATTTTAAGTTCATATCGACCGCGGTCATCAGTGAGTGTATAGATGTAAGTACTTTCAGAAACTTGAATACCGACTTTTAGCCCAGAAATTGGTTTCTTGTCTTCTACAATGATGCGCCCACTAATGAGTGTCACTTGGTTTCCATTTTTCTTGTCTTCATGAGTTTGGCTGAACAGATTTGTAGCTGCAGCAAATACTAATAAGACTGTCAATACGATCGCTTTACTCGTGTTCATACTCTATCCATTTTTTGAATAGATGCAGCTTAAGTCAAAATTGGTGCGACAACATCAACATCCTTGGCTCAAGGATAGTAGGCAGTGCGCAGCAGATCTCGATAAGTGAAGCGCAATCGAGAGCCGAGCGAATAGCGAGCTGCCGCATAGCCTGACCTGAGCCTGAATGAAAAGAAGGCGAAGGTGAGCCCCAAATAAAATCACAACAAGTCTATACCATTTTACTTCTCTTGACGAGATATGGCATGAGCACTTGCTTGAAGTCTTTATTGATGTCCGCCTCTACGAAGTCTATGCGATACTGCAAGCACTTCATCTTAAGCTGCTCGGCGTAGGCTTTCATACGCTTGATGTATTCCTCTTTTACTTGATTGCCTTGGAGTTTGACCTTTTCGCCAGTCTCGAGATCGATGAAGAGATATGGACGATTTTCGTATTCGAAGTCAATCTCTTTGCTTTTGTCTACGACATGAAAAAGAATTACTTCGTGCTTATTGTGTCGGAGATGCTGCAAAGCACTAAACAGCGGCTCAGGATCTTCAGCACGATCAAACATATCACTAAAAATGACAACTAATGAACGGCGATGAATACTGTCTGCTATCTCGTGCAAGCTGCTAATCGCATCAGTAGACTTTTCTGTTGGTGCTTTTTCGAGGAGCTGCTCCAAGTAGGAGAGAAGTAAGCGATAATGTTTTGTGCTGCTTTTAGTTTGCGTTTTAAGTTGGACGGATTCATCAAAAATGCCAAGCCCAAATGCATCGCGTTGCTTGCGAAGGAGATTCATTAAAGCAGCTGCACTTAATGCACTGAATCTCAATTTATTAATGTGGTCTGCTTTATGCGTTTTTTTCGGCTCAGGAAAATACATGCTAGAGGAAGCGTCAATCACAATTTGGCAGCGGAGATTGGTTTCTTCTTCGTAGCGCTTGGTAAAGAGCTTGTCTGTACGACCGTAGACTTTCCAGTCGATATTGCGTGTTGATTCGCCTTGATTGTACAGGCGATGCTCAGCAAACTCGACACTGAACCCATGAAACGGACTTTTATGAAGTCCAATGATAAAGCCTTCGACAACTTGCTTGGCAAGGAGTTCGAGATTGCCAAGCTGCTTAGCACTATACGTATCGAGTAAACTCATAAGATCACAAAAAACAAAAACCTCTTCGGAAATGTATCCGAAGAGGCCCAAGATCAGAAAGAATTAACGATTCTTTCTAGATGTACTGGTCAATTTTTGCTTTGAGAGCTGCTTTTGAAGCTGCTCCGACGTGGCGATCCACTTCTTTACCGTCTTTGATGAAGACAATAGTCGGGATACTACGCACACCATATTTCATTGCTGTTTCTTGGTTGTTGTCGACATCGACTTTGCCAATAACAGCTTTGCCGTCGTACTCTTCGTGTAGCTCGTCAATGATAGGCGCGATCGCGCGGCAGGGTCCGCACCAAACTGCCCAAAAGTCTACGACTGATAATTTACCTGAATCCAATGCTTCTGCTTGGAAGTTTTGATCTGTTAATGTAGTTGCCATGATTGTATTTTACTGTTTTGATAAAATCGAGGTATCAATCTCGACACACATAGAACTAGACGAACCCTTTAAAAGTTTCGGGTAAGGATAGAGTTCTATAAAACTTATGTTAAAAAAAACGGCTGCCAACCTTCAGCTAGCAGCCGCTTGGAAAATTGCTTTCGAATGATTACTTCTCGTCGACTTCTTCAAACTCGACGTCTGTAACGTCTTCAGTCTCAGAACCAGAATCCGCATCATTATTTGCTTGAGCACCAGGATCAGCTTGCGCTTCGCCTCCAGCAGCTCCTGCTTGATACATTTCTTGGCTCGCAGCTTGCCATGCAGCATTCAGCTTTTCTGAAGCAGAGTCGATGCGATCAAGATCTTGAGATTGATGCGCCTCTTTAAGATCAGCAAGTGCGCCTTCGATAGCAGATTTGTTTCCGTCAGAGAGCTTGTCGCCGTATTCTTTGACTTGCTTTTCTGATTGGAAGATCAAGCCATCTGCTGCATTAAGCTTATCTGCTTTTGTACGAGCTTCCTTGTCAGCTGCAGCATTCGCTTCTGCTTCAGCCTTCATGCGATCGATCTCGCTTTGGTCTAGACCAGTTGATCCTTCGATGCGGATATTTTGCTCTTTGCCAGTGCCTTTGTCTTTGGCAGATACGCTGAGAATACCGTTTGCATCGACATCAAATGTGACTTCGATTTGAGGAACGCCGCGCGGAGCCGGTGGAATGTCACTCAAGACAAAGCGTCCGATGCTGCGATTGTGGCTTGCCATAGGGCGCTCTCCTTGGAGAACATGAATTTCAACTTGCGGCTGGTTGTCTACTGCAGTCGAATATGTCTTCGTCTTCTTGATTGGAATTGTCGTGTT
>JAHDHF010000170.1 GCA_020631455.1 Saprospiraceae bacterium | reverse complement strand
CGCACCACTTCGCAGCGCTTGTCCGAGCGGTAGAATAACAAAGTGATACAGGAGCAGCTAGTTGATAATTTAGCAGAAGCTGACTACATTGAGCTACATAATTAAATCCCATGAAACATCTCATCACCCTCATATTTTTATCCCTTCTATTTGCCTTCTCGTCGTGCAATCAAGGAGAAACCACATCAAGTCAAGACGCTCAAATAAATGAGCGATCAAGCAGCTTAACCAAATGCGATGGAGAGCAAGCTTATTTACGTTTTTCAATAAATGGAGAACCTCCTGTAGAATTACAAAGTACAGATTTAAAATCTGCAAATGTATTTACCGAAAATCCAGAAGACTTACTCTTGTCTCAAATAGATTTTGATTGGAATACAGCAGACGGCAACTCAGGTAATTTATTAATTGTCGGCAATGGAGTACTCTTTAAAAAAGATGATCAATATATTTTTTCAGAAGCTGAAAATCAAATTGGAATTTTATTTAGCAGCAATGTGCTCGGCTCTCAATACAAAGGAATGAATGGCCGCTTTGAGCTAGATGAATTTTCTTATTCAACGACTAATCGCAGAGAGACAGAGCAGCTCGATTACGCAAAGGCAACATTAAGCGGACAATTTAAAAATGTACTTGCCCATAAAAATGACGATGTGATCTCCCTTGAGATAAATCTTTGTGTTTGCGGAAAGCTAGAGAATTTTTAATCTAAGCAAGTGAAGAAAAAAATCGTGTACATAGCTTTTTCTATAAGCATTGTCGGTTTATTTATTTTTGGTTTGTGCATGCATTTTCTAGCGCCAAAATTGATTCTTCAGCCATTTATAAACACGGCACCACTACCGAACGATTCATATACAGTTCAATTTCAAAAGCTGAATATTGAAAGTCATGACGGTATTTTACTCGATGGATATCTCGCTACCCCAAAAGCGAATAAACTGAATGCTATAATTATTTGCCTTCACGGAGTTGGAGGCAATAAGTCTGCCTTTTATGGATTGTCAAATGTCCTCACAAGAATTAACGTCGGAACGTATGTTTTTGACAGTCGAGCACATGGCGCGAGTCAAGGCAACTATTGTACGTATGGTGCTCTCGAAAAAGATGACATAACAATAATTGTTGATTCACTTCAGCAGCAATTTCCAAATACAACAATTGGTATTTGGGGGCATTCACTTGGAGGAGCAGTCGCACTACAAAGCTTGGAGCAAGACAAACGAATTGAATTTGGAATTATTGAAAGCACTTTTTCGAATCTAGATGAAATCGTTGTCGAATATCAGAAGCGCTTTTCGCTAGGAATACAATCAAAACCGCTTGCACAGTATGCGCTCAAGCGTGCTGGAGTCATTGCAGATTTTGATCCAAACAATGTGTCACCCGAATTAAGTGCAGCGAATATTGAGCAGCCGGTATTTATGGCGCACAGCCTCAATGATGAAAAGATAGCTATCGAGCATGGTAGAAGAATCTTCAAGCAGCTCCAATCAACAGACAAGCAATTTGTTGAGATGGAAGGCCTTGGGCATAATTATTTAATGATCCAATATCCTCAAGGATATTTCAAGCAAGCGTTGGAGTTTGTAAACAATAAGGTCAACTGAAATTGTTTAATACTTTGATAACAAAGATTCAATTAACAAATCAGGAGGACAGTAGGTTGTCATTGTATTAACTACTGTCTTATGAAATATATCACTCTTTTTTTAGTTTTTGTTGGATTTGTCTTGACATCTTGTGGCTCTATTTCTTCTACTACATATATCGATGCTGATAAATCGTTTTTATTAGGCGAAAATCAGCATAGAGGATATAAAGCGACAGTAAAAAACACTCGAGATGTCCCAGTAGAAATACTTGTTATTAATAACAAAGGTGTCAGTACTTCTCTTGGTGAATTAAAAAAAGGTGAGTCAATTCATCAGCGTATTCCTGCAAGCACAGATTTGCAAATACAAAATAATGGTAACGACGAAGCGCGAGTCAAAATCAAAGCCCGCGGCGGTACCAATCTGAGTATGGGATACAATAAGTAATTGTATGTTTAAGAGTTGAAACAGAATTCAATCAACTCTTATGATTCGGCCGCTTCAATATGGTGATGCGAAATCACTCGCTTCTATTTACAATTATTACATCCTCAATTCTATCGCGACATTTGAGGAAGTAATTATTGATGAGCAAGAAATGCAGGGCCGCATTGAAACTCACGATAAACGATTTCCTTGGCTGATTTATGAAATAGATCATGCTGCAGTCGGGTATGCCTATGCTGCTCCTTGGAAAAATAGAAGTGCGTACCGATATTCAGCTGAATGTTCGATTTATATCGATATAAATCATCTCGGAAAAGGAATCGGTACAGAGCTTTATTCAGCTTTATTTGAAAAATTAGGAGCGCTTGATTTACATACGGTTTTTGCAGGAATATCGCTGCCAAATGAAGCGAGTGTAGCTGTGCATGAGCACTTTGGTTTTGAGAAAGTCGCTCACTACAAAGAAATTGGATTTAAGTTTAATAAATGGATTGATGTTGGGTATTGGCAGCTGAAGTTGTAAAGCGTCTCTTCATGGCTGAGGGATAGAAGCAGCGCGAACGCAGTGAGCGGACGCCAAGCGAAGCGCAGGCGGCTAGGCTACCGTACTGCGGATAGCCCGACCACGAGCTTTGGCGAGTGGGCTGCCCCCAAAAACATGATTCTATAAGTCTCAGATATTCGCTGCATTTTCAAGGCACGACACGAGCGTGTATGAATCGCGAATTTCTCATTAATCTCATTTTTTTGCTGACAGCGAATGTGCTGATCAAGCCGCTCTATGTGTTTGGTGTAGACATGACGGTGCAAAATCGTGTCGGTGATACTGAGTATGGGATTTATGCGGCATTGCTCTCGTTTAGTTTATTGTTTCAGGTCGTTTTGGATGTCGGGACGCAGTATTATCATGGTCGTGAGCTCTCGAAGCATCGCATTTTACTTGGGCGATTCTTCCCCAATTTGCTTGTGGCGAGATCAATACTCGCTGGCGGTTTTGTCATTCTTTTGGCTATAGGTGCTTTGGCTTCTGGTTTTCCTCAGCGGTATTATGCTTTGCTGCCATTTATTGGATTCAATGTAATTCTGATCTCGTCTACTGCATTTTTGCGGAGTACGATCAGTGGCTTGGGTCGTTATCGGCTCGATAGTTTTTTGTCGATACTCGACAAGGCTTTGATGATTGTGATTATCGGGACGATGTTGTTGCTCCCGAGTTTGAGATTTGATTTTCAGATAGAGTGGTTTGTCTACGGACAGACGGCTGCCTATGCCTTGACGTGCTTGATTGCAGCTTCATGTCTGTTGCCTCGGCTTCGCTCGATTACTTGGTCTTGGAATAAGCAAACGATCATTTTTTTACTCAAAAAGAGCTATCCGATCGCGATCATGGTCTTTTTGATGACAGCGTATACGCGCGTCGATATGGTGATGATCGAGCGCTTGTTTGCTGAAGGATCTGCTGAGGCTGGGCGTTATGCTGCTGCCTTTCGTTTGCTAGACTTTTTGCAAATGGGGCCGATCCTCGTAGGCGGACTGTTGCTGCCGATGCTCTCGCGCCAACTCGTAGAAGGAAACGCTAAAGCTCTCGCTTCGCTCGGCTACAAGCTGATGCTCGGCGGCACGATTCCCTTGGTCGCAGCACTCTGGATTAGCCGCATCGAGATCATGGATGCGCTTTACATTAATGCAAGTAACTACTGGGGCACCTTGTTCGGCATTCTTGTACTGAGTTTGCTCGGGATTATTGTGATCCACAGCTTTGGGACGCTGCTTCTAGCCGATGACCAGCTCAAGCTACTTTTCAAAATCTATGGCAGTACGCTTGCCATCAATCTCATACTCAATGCGATCATGATACCGCGCTACGGCGCATACGGTGCAGCGCTGACGACGCTCGCGACTCAATCAACTGCAGGTGTGATACAGCTGCTAGTGATGATACACAAATACAAGCTTCGTCCAAGCGCAAAAAGTATCCTGCAAGTTGCTTCTACTGCTCTCGCGACCATCGTTTGTTTGCTGCTTTTTCAAACCCTTAATCCTACAGTTTGGTGGCTGCAAAGTGCTTGTGTTTTTCTACTCGGAATTGCTGCTGCAATGCTCAGCGGTTTGATCGATCTTCGCGGCGCACGATCACTCCTCAAACGACGCACGTGAAAGA
>JAHDHF010000027.1 GCA_020631455.1 Saprospiraceae bacterium | reverse complement strand
GCTGTTTGTGTTTTTCAATGAGTTCTATGGCTTGTTGTGTAAGTTCATCAAGGTTTCCTAACTTACAGTTGCCAAGTAAACCATGGGCGTATGCGTCATACGATATGAGTTTTTTGTTTTGTTCTAGTAGATGGTCTTCCAATTCATCAAATATTCTAGAGGAGAACAAAAGTCCATGAAGTGCGTATATAGAGTTCAATTGAAGTAAGAGTTTGAAGTGATACCGATTCGAAAATTTCGAGGTAACCAGAATCAAATCGTTGATTTGCTGTCTAATCCTCGTGAACAGCAAAATATACTCATTTCTAGAATTTTTCTAGGATTTGGTGGTGGACTTTTACTTCTTACTCGAGTTTTTAGCCTATTTGATAATTATACTCCATTCGCCAATATTATTTTATTCGGTATCCCTTGTTTCTGCTTTGTAGTACTGTTGGTTAGCTATCTTTCTAAGCGGGTTGAACGATATATTCATGTAATAGCGATACTTGTTGTGTATTTTTATTCATCTTATATTTATGTAAGATTGGGTAGCATAGAATTTCCAATTACCTATATACTAGGTTTAGCGGTTTTTTTATTCACTTCAAGTTTTATTTTCAATCGCTTTCATCACTTATTTTTATTTGTACTTTTTAATATTGTGTTGTTTTTTATTGCGCTTGCTTATGTTGGTGGTGTAGTTGATAGAGATGTTGTTTATTTTTATGTATTTATTATTGTTTCAGTTTTACTGCTTTCTTATTTGAATATTAAACGAATTGAAAATTTAGAGGAACGATCATTTCACTTTAATACTGTATTTGAGCATCTCAATGATGGAGTGATGATTGTCGATCGGCAGCAGAAAATTCAGTTTGTTAATCACCGAATGACTGAAATTGTTGGTTATGAAAAGTCGAGTCTGGTAAAGCAGAATGCTAAAATTATGTTAGCTGGAAATGGATTTGATGACAAACTAGACGAAGAAAATGAATCTAGAAGACTTGGGCGTGGTAACAAATTTGAAATCAAACTACGCAGGGGTGACAATACGATTATTGATGTAGAAATCAGCGGCTCTCCTATTTATGATCAAGCTGGAAATCTTGTTGGGTCGATAGGTATACATAAAGACATTACTCATCAAAAAAAGTCAGATGCTGCCCAAAAAGCATATGCTGAAGATATCACCAAATTAAACAGAGAGCTTCTCAATACAGTTTCTGAGCTTGAAGAAAGTAACCACGAGCTCGAACGATTTGCTTTTGCTACGAGTCATGACTTAAAGTCTCCACTTCGGAGTATTTCTGGATTTGCTAGAATTATACAGAGGCGATATAGTAATAAAATCGATGAAGAAGTAGATGATTATATAAATTTAATACTTGACGGATGTCGTGATATGAACGATCTGATCGATGGCTTACTCAACTATTCAAAGGCAGAAAACAAGGAGTTAACTGTAGAAGATGTCAATACCAGCGAAGTCTTGCAAAGTGTCGTGAATCTATTAGTACAGCCGATACAAGAAGCCAATGCTCAGATTATTATTGAAGAGAACCTGCCAGTAATTAAGGGCAATAAAATTCAAATTCAGCAAGTATTCCAAAATTTAATCATGAATGCAATTAAATATAAAGGTGTAGAAGACCCCATAGTAAGTATTTATTATGAAGACGATCTTTCAGATAAGACAATTCATTATTTTAAGGTCGTCGATAATGGAAAAGGAATTCCAGCTGATCAATTCGATAATATATTCACTTTATTCAAGCGACTCGAAAATCAAAGTATTAGTGGAAGTGGAATTGGTCTCTCTATTTGTCGTCGTGTTATACAAAACCACGGGGGTGATATTTGGGTTACATCCGAAATTGGTAAAGGAAGTACGTTTCACTTTACAATAGCTAAAGACATTTCAAAAACTATGAACGAGGCTATATAAGACCCTTATTGAGTAAGAGATTTCTTCGTTTGTAATGGAAGTAACTCTTTCATACGCTCGATACGCCCAAGAACGGTTGTTCCTTTTTTAGACGATTTCGACAGCTTTGAGAACGCAGCTTGATGGCTCGCATGAGCCTTCGCAAGTTGCTGATCAACTGATTCCATATCCTCTACAAACAAGACCATTTTATCATAGAGTAAACTTGCTTCTTTGATGACAGCTTGAGTTCGTTCATTCAGTTGCGATTGTTGCCATAGCAAATGAATTGTACTTAAACTCATCAGCAATGTTGGAGCATTCAAAATCAAAACGCCACGACGCATCCCTTCAGTAAGAAGCGATTTGTCGTGCTCAAGAGCCAATGTCAATGCTTGTTCAATTGGGACAAACATGATGACATATTGTGGTGTATTGAGTTGTTTGATCCGAGCGTATTGTTTGTCTGCGAGCTCATTCATGTGCTTGCGAATACTTTTGATATGCTGCTTCAGCGAAGCAGCTTGCTCATTTGCATCTTTTTGCTCTATGTGTCGTGCATAATCAGTTAGCGAAACTTTACTATCGAGTATGAGATGTTGATTGCTTGGCATATTGATAATACAATCTGGGCGTTGTATGAGCTGCTGATCGTTTCGATACGAATTTTGTAATTCATAATGAAGATTCTCTTTTAGGCCACTAGCATCCAGCAGCACTTTGAGCTGCCATTCGCCCCAGTCGCCTTGCACTTTGGAGTTTCCTCGAAGCGCTTGAGTCAAAGATTCTGCTTGTACAGAAAGTTGCGTATTCAAGGTCATCAATTGATCTAGGCGATGATTGAGACCAATATGTTGAGCAGTTGATTGCTCTTGACGAGCCTCGACCTTTTGTTTAAATGCTCCCAGCTCATCTTTGAGCGGAGACAAAATCTCCGACAATCGCTTTTCCTGTTGTGATGAAGTCCGATCAGCCGTTTGGTGGAGTAGAGTAGAGGCGATTTCCGAAAACTGTGCTTTAGCATCAGCGAGCAGTTGCTCACTGCGTTTGCGCTCGTCAGCAGCGGCAGACTGAATACTTTGCAATCGAGCACCAATATGCTGCTCTCGTATTTTAGATTGAGTAGCAGTTTCTTGGGCTTCTGCAAGTGCATTTTCTAGTTCAACAACTCGTTTTTTCGGCGAATAATCTGCTTGTAATTCCGCAGGCGAAATCCAATCCGTTCGACCTTTCCAAAGCCAACCAATCAGAACTCCAAGCACAAGAGCAATAAAAGCAAATCCAATAATCCATGGTTCCATAATCCAAAGATCATCAAAAAAATGCAATTCTGTCAATAATATGAGTTTGAACTGTTTTCGAGCATACATTCTCGTTGATCTGCACTAAATTCAAGCATCCGATCACGATAGAACACACAAGTATGCGCAAGCCGTTTCACCTCATGAAGTGGGTCAACGAAAACCGTCACCTCTTCAAGCCGCCAGTCGGCAACAAACAAGTCTACCTCGAAAACGAAGACTACATCGTGATGGTCGTCGGCGGGCCAAATGGTCGCAAAGACTATCATTATGAAGATGGCGAAGAACTCTTCTATCAGCTCGAAGGCGATATCACACTTAAGATCATCAACGAAGACGGCACACCAGAAGACATCCAAATCCGCGAAGGCGAGATGTTTTTATTGCCACCACGGATTCCACACTCGCCACAGCGCCCAGCCAATACAATCGGGCTCGTAATCGAGCGCTACCGCAAGTCAGGCGAAGTTGATAAGCTCATGTGGTTTTGCGAATCATGCAACAATAAGCTGCACGAAGACACATTCGAAATGAGTGATATCGTCAATCAACTCCCAGTTGTGATGAATGCATTTATGGAGAGCGAAGAAAAACGCACTTGTGGTAAATGCGGTACAGTAATGGAGCGAGCATAAACTGATTTTAAGTATGAGCCATCCTGTATTTTTTCTATTGAAAATTCACTAGAAAAAATACAGGTCGCTATGCTACGTGGCTCGCTATTCGCTCGGCCGCATCGGCTGCGCCTTGCGTCTGGCTATCGCCACCACTTCGCAGCGCTTGTCCAGCAGGAGTGTGACAGTGGCTGGCTGAGGGATAGGAGCAGCGCGAGCTTGCGAGCGGACGCCAAGCGCAGCGCAGGCGGCTAGGCTACCGTACTGCGGATAGCCAGACCGCGAATAGAATGAGCGGGCAGCCCCAAAAGAAATACACATGCGGAACAATTGCCACAACCTTCGAGTTAGTAGGCAATCTTCTAATACCAATTCTTACAACAAATCAGTGAAAAATCAAGTTACCTCGATCAAGCCAGGTACGTTTGAGGCTACTCAGCATTGGTACCCAAAAGCGCTCAATGCTACCATTCATCCAATGGTCAATTTCTTTTTGAATCTCGAAAAAGATCGAATTATTGAACGGTATTGCCATTTGAGGCCAATGGTCAATCGCGAAAAACTCAATGATATTTTATCGTATCAATGCAAGTATTTTTTATGGGGTGGGGCTGATCTTATTAATTCTACCTCAGCTGAGGGGAAAAGATCAATGGTTGTTATTGAAAATAACTCTTGTCCTTCAGGTCAAAAATCAATGCCACTTCTAGATGATAATAAAGAAGAAGGTTCATATAAATTACTCATTGAGCGCACATTTAAACCGATCATAAAAAAGCGTGTCGCTCAAAATCGAGTAAGGGGAAAGCTAGCAGTTATTTATGATAAAAATATCATGGAGGCGTCTGGTTATGCTTCAATAATAGCTGATGTTTTTCAAGAAGAAGTTTTACTTGTACCGTTCTATAATGATCGCTCTAATGATCATTATGAATTTAATGATGGAGTATTGTACGTAAAGGAGTCGGATACATTGGTAAGCCCAGTACGTGCTGCATTTAGATATGTGACTCAGCAGCCTTGGGATCGCATTCCGATTAAAACGCGTACTGTAATCGTAAATCCAATTATTGCATGCTTAGCAGGAGGTCGGAATAAAATGGTAGCTGCTAAGGCTTACGATATTTATAATACTGAACTCTCTCAATATGGCTTGCGAATAAATACACCACAAACATTTTGGGATGTTTCCAAAGAAGAAATACCACTTTGGGTAAAAAAACTTGGCGGACAGGCAGTCGTAAAAATACCGTACTCAAATGCAGGTCAAGGTGTATTTACAATTATTAATAATGATGAGCTCGATGCATTTATGCAGAAAGACTTTGAGTACAAACAATTTATTGTACAGAGTTTAATTGGTAATTATAATTGGAGTTCGACAAGTGAGCGTGGTCGATATTATCATGTAGGGATGATCCCAAATCAAAAAAAGCAAACCTTTATCAATGATTTGAGATTGATGGTCAGTAGTACTGCTGCCGGTATACGTCCTTTGTGTACATACGCTCGTAGAGCTGCTCAGCCTCTAGCGCACGATATAACGTCTGGAGATGATTCTTGGGCCATGTTGGGTACAAATTTGTCCGTAAAACTCGGCGAAAATAAATGGAACTCTGATACAACAAGACTCATGCTTATGGATAGACGTGATTTTAATAAGCTTGGATTAGGCCTAGACGATTTAATTGAAGCATTTATTCAGACTACATTATCTATGATTGCAATTGATCAAATGTGTGTCCAACTTATGAATTCTAAAAATCAATTTAGAATGCGCTTGTTTAAATCGCTCAATGCTGATCAAACATTACTCGATCAAATTATTCGATAAAAGATGAGAATATCAATACTTATTCTGACGGATCATTTGAGACACAGTGATCAAAACTCAGTCTATGATTTGGCAAAAGGATTTCTTAATCATGGTCAAGTAAGTCGTGTAGATGTAGCTACTCGATCTCATGTCTATAATAATACATTTTTTTACGATCAAAAGTTTGAAAAACTATCTGTAATAACGATTGACGAACATTTTGATTTTGTCTCAGCTAAAGAGCAATTTAGAGATGAATTTAAAGAAAGTAATACGAGTCAGTATGATATAATTTTCATGCGACTTCCGCGTCCTGTTTCCGATGAGTTTTTGCTTGGACTCGAAGCTACTTTCCCTCATACTTATTTTATAAACTCACCAATTGGGATCGTAGAGACAAGTAATAAAGCATTTTTAACTCAATTCGCGGGGCATTCAGTACCATTGAAAGTCTGTTATTCAATTCAAGATGTTAAAGAGTTTCATAAGCAATTTTCCATTGTATTAAAACCATTGCGCGAATATGGCGGCAAGGGTGTGGTTAAAGTAATAGATGGACAAGTAATTGGTTCAGACTTCGAAATGCCCCTTGATGATTTCCTTATTACAAAACGAGCAGAAATACAATCAAATGGCATCTTGGCGATGAAGTATCTCAAAAATGTCAGTCAAGGAGACAAGCGTATTCTTGTTGTAAATGGAATTGTATTGGCAGCTTCTTTGCGGTTGCCAGCTTCAGGCGGATGGTTATGCAATGTTGCTCAAGGTGGTACATCTATGCCTGCTCAAATAGATCAAGTCGAGCAAGCTATAGTTGATTCGATCTCTCCGATACTCCTAAAAAAAGGGATCATTTATTATGGTCTCGATACATTAGTGGATGACTCAGGTAAACGCATTCTATCCGAAATAAATGTCTTGAGTGTTGGCGGCTTTCCGCAAGCACAAATTCAGACAGGTCGACCTATAATAAATGAATTTGTCAATGAGTATATCAAATTGTTTACTGAAAATCGAAAAATATTATGATTAGAAATAAAGAAATTATTTCTGATTTTGTTTTAAACGAGATACCGATTCAATCAAAGAGTCGTATTTGGCTCTCAATTATTTCTGATGGACTAGGGCTTAATATCGAAGTCCCCATTATGGTAGTCAGAGGTACACCAGGAGGCCCTGTACTCGGTATTACTGCTGCCGTACATGGCAATGAATTAAACGGAATACCAGTGATTCAACGACTCATCAATGAAGTTGATCCTGCAGATGTTTATGGTACAATAGTAGCGATACCAGTATTTAATATCCCTTCATTCCAAAGAAAAAAGCGACGATTTAATGACGGAGTAGATTTAAACCATATAATGCCGGGTAAGTCAAATGGCAATATATCACAAGTTTATGCTCATCGTATGTTCAATAAAGTTGTTAAACATTTTGATTATTTGCTTGACTTGCATACGGCGAGCCATGGTAGAGTTAATTCGTTTTATGTTCGTGCTGATATGAGTAATGCAATTACTCGCGAAATGGCGCTATTGCAAAACGCTCAGATTATTGTAAATAATCCGCCATCTGATGGTACACTCAGAGGAGCAGCAGAAGATATTGGTATTCATGCGATAACTATTGAAATTGGAAATCCAAATACTTTTCAGAAGAAAATGATTCGGAGCGGAGTAGAAGGAATTCACAATATATTGAGTTATTTAAATATGACTGATGATGATATCATCACGTCTGATTTTGATACTGAATTATGTGATCGATCCTACTGGATATATACCGATACTGGAGGCCTGCTTTCAGTGCATGTCGATCTTACCCAAAAAGTTAAACGCGGCGATCACATTGCCACAATTCGCAATGTTTTTGGAGATATTAAGACGAAGTATTATTCGCCTGAAGATGGAATTGTAATTGGGAAAAGTATATCACCGAACAATCAAACTGGTGGTCGAATTTTGCATCTCGGTATTTTAGATTCTATACAGTAGTTTTTTTTTGGGGCCATCCCTACGTCGCTTCGCTCCTTCGGGTCGCTATGCTTCGTGGCTCGCTATTCGCTCGGCCGCTTCGGCTACGCCTTGCGTCTGGCTATCGCCACCACTCCGCAGCGCTTGTCCATAGCAGCTTGCTTTTTACTTAGTATTGAACTAGTTTGTTCGTTCTCTTATTTATAAGTATACGACACAAGACCAAATTCTATGGAGCTCCTACTTGATTTAATAATTGTACTAGCAGTAGCGATGGTCGTTTTATTCATTTCTACCCGTTTAAAGCTGCCTTCAATTATTGGATTATTGATAGCAGGAATACTCGTAGGGCCTTCAGGTATAGAGTTAATCTCTGATTCTCAAGAAGTCGATGCACTCGCGGAGATAGGTGTGCTCCTCCTATTATTTACGATAGGCATTGAATTTTCGCTAGAGAAGCTCATCGAGTCCAGGCGATTTGTGTTAATTGGCGGGACGTTGCAAGTTTTTTTGACAGGTTTAATTGTATTTCTGTTGCTTCAATTTACTGATTTTGGATTGCAGCAAACAATATTTCTATCTCTTCTCTGTACGATGAGCAGTACAGCTATTGTGCTGCAGCTATTTCAAGACAAAGGCTGGATGAATACCTTGTTTGGCAAAAACACAGTAAGCGTCCTTATTTTTCAAGATATCGCAATCATACCGATGATGCTGCTTGTACCGTATTTAGCAGTATCTGATGTCGGTGTAAGCGAATCTCCTAGCATATTGAAACTGCTTACAAGTATTTTAATTGTCATTGTAGCAGTCTTTGCAGCTCGCAAAATTATACCCTTTGTACTTCGGCAGATTATACGCTCGCAGAATAAGGACTTATTTTTAATTGCAATTCTAGTTATTTGCTTTTCGACCAGTTTTATCACAAATATGCTTGGATTAAAGCTCGCTCTTGGCGCATTTCTAGCAGGTCTCGTTATATCTGAGTCTGAGTATAGCCATGAGGTTTTGAAAAATATTTTGCCCTTTAAAAAGATATTTATCTCGCTCTTTTTTATTTCGATCGGGATGCTGCTCAATCTCGATCAACTGTATAGCTCATTTCATTATGTAATTCCGTTAGTGATCGGTGTGCTAATTTTAAAATTTTTAATTGTTTTCTTTATTTCTTATTTTCTAAAGATTGGAATTCAGAATGCAATTGTTTCTGGTATTGCTTTATCCCAAGTAGGTGAGTTTGCATTTATCTTAAGTAAAGTTGGTTTAGATTATCAAATAATCAATCAAGATATGTATCAGCTCTTTTTATCGGTTTCGATCTTGACGATGATTATTTCGACATTCGCAGTTGTACAAGCGCCTCAGCTTTCGATGTGGATTGTCAAGCAGTCATTTTTGCAGCCATTTTTAAATCGATTTGACAAGCAGTATTGCGTACCGAGTGAAGAAGCGATAACGAATCATTCCGTTATTTTAGGCTTCGGACTTGGCGGTGAGTATATCGCTGAGAGTTTATTAAAAAAAGGAAAAACTGTTTTAGCTGTTGATTTATCTGAGCGCAATTTTTTAAGTGCTGATAAAAAAATAGTTAGAGTAATTGGAGATGCAAAAGATACTGATGTACTCAAGCGCGCTGGAATTGAGCAGGCTGAACTAATTGTCATTACTGTACCGCATCCTAGTACGTCTGAATATTTGACAGGGCAAGCGCGTAAATTAAATCCGCATGCTAAAATTATTGTCCGTACAAAATACAGGCAGGAAATGGAACACCTTGAGCAGCTCGGCGCCAATCACGTATTTGCAGAAGAAGTCGCAGTCGCAGAAGATATTGTTCGACAATTAATCCCATCCTTGTAATAAAACTTGTGATAAAAGGCTGAGGGATAGAAGGCAGCGCCCGAAGGGCGGATTTATTATGTTCTATTTTTAACAGAACATAATAAAGCTAGGTACCGTACTGCCGTATAGCCCGACCGCGAAGCGGGCAGCTCCTAAAAAAGCTTTTAATAATTAAAATTAAAGCGTTATTTATTATTGTGGAGGCCTATGATATTGCCTTCTGAATCTTTGAAGATGCCGTAAAAGCCGAGACCGGCTCCGTGAGTAGATCGATCGACGATGATCTCACCTCCAGCAGCGACTACGCGCTCGAGCACTGTACGTATGCCTTGAGGCGCTGCAAAGTACACGACTGTTCCTTCGGCTTTGCTCGTGGGTTTGTGTATCTCGGTGTACATCAATGCGCCTGTGACGCCTTGCCCTTCATTATTAAAAAATGCTGTCGGGTAGCCAAAAATATCAGTAGTCTCAAGCTCTACTTGAAAAACTGAATTGTAAAATTTGACTGCTCGATCAAAATCAGAAACAGGAATCTCAAACCAACTAACGACGTTTGCCATAACGATGCGAAGATGTAAAAAAAATATCAAGGCGACCAAAAAAAGACCGACTGGTTTTTTTTGTCTAAGCGTTGTATTTTGAGCTTGTCTAGATGGTATGTTCTTTGCTGTCTTTTAACAAATTTTTTGCAGTATGCAGGTATCGGCTCAGGAGCTTTGTGAAATGTTAGAAGGAACTCTCGAAGGAGATCCTGATGTATTAGTCTCCAAAGCTGCTAAAATAGAGGAAGGCGATACTGGAAGCATTACGTTTTTGGCCAATCCAATATATGAGCGATTTGCATATACGACCAAGGCGAGTGTTATGCTTGTCGATCGTTCGTTTGAGCCCAAGCAGCCAGTCGCACCGACACTGATACGTGTCGATGATGTGTATGGTTCGATCAGTTTCTTACTTGATAAGTTTAGTGCTCAATTATCATTCAAAAATCCAGGTATTCATCCTTCGGCTGTGATTGATCCTTCGGCGAAAGTTGCTGGTTCAGCTACGATAGGCCCAGGTGTTATCATTGCTGCGGATGCAATCATTGGTGAAGATGCCATTTTGCTTGCTCAAGTCTACGTTGGCAAAGATGCTGCTGTAGGAGCTCGTACGCTTTTGCATCCAGGAGTGCGAGTCGCGCACGAATGTCGTGTCGGTGCTGATTGTATCATTCATAGTAACGTCGTGATCGGTGGAGATGGATTTGGTTTTAAGCGAAATGATGATGGCAGCTACGATAAAGTACCGCAAGTAGGCAATGCAATCGTAGGTAACGATGTCGAAATCGGAGCAAATACTTCTGTAGATCGAGCTACAATGGGATCGACAATCATACATGATGGTGTCAAGCTTGATTCACTCATCCAGATTGCTCACAATGTTGAAGTTGGAGAAAATACAGTCATTGCCGCTCAAACTGGCATAGCTGGTAGTACTCGTATCGGTAAGAATTGCTTGATCGGTGGTCAAGTAGGGATCGTAGGACATATCACGATTGCCGATGGTACAAAAATTCAAGCACAAAGCGGTATCACACGAGCCATCAAGAAAGAAGGTTTGGCGTTTCACGGCTCACCAGCATTTGCATACAATGACTTCATGCGCTCTCATGTGGTTTTTAAGCAGTTGCCTGACTTGTCGAAAACTGTCCATGATTTGCAAAAGCAAGTCGAAGCACTGCAGCAGCAGCTTGACGATCAGAAATAAGTATATCTTTGCACTCCATTGCAGACATGTGTTCTTACATATGTGTTGCTCTTTTCTATTGCTCAATTTTTGAAGAATGAAGCAAAGAACAATACAAAACGAAGTCTCAGTAGAAAGTCCTGGCTTGCATACTGGCAAGTTTGTGAAGCTGACGTTTCGACCAGCGCCTGAAAATCATGGTATTAAGTTTCGCCGTATAGACATCGGAGAAGATGCTATCGTAGAAGCAGATGTTAAATATGTTTTCTCGACAAATAGGAGCACCTCGCTCTCCAAAAAAGACATTCAAATCTATACAGTAGAACATGTGCTTTCTGCAGCTCGAGGTCTCGAAGTCGATAATTTGTTGATTGATATAGATGGGCCTGAAGTGCCGATCATGGATGGTAGTGCTCGTAAATTTATTGAAGCGCTTGAATCAGCTGGTTTTCAGGAGCAGCAGTCAGAACGCAAGTACTTCGAGATTACAGAGACGATTCGATATACTGATGAGATGACAGGGACAGAACTTGTCGCTCTACCAGCCGATGAATTCCAAGTGACTACGATGATCGACTTTAATAGTCAAGTACTTGGTCAGCAATATGCTCAACTTAATACGATGAGCCAATACAAGGATGAAATTTCTCCTTGCCGCACATTTGTTTTTTTGCATGAGCTCGAAGCTTTACTCAAGCAAGGACTCATAAAAGGTGGTGATTTTGACAATGCGATTGTCATCGTAGATCGCATCATGTCGCAAAAAGATCTAGATGAACTTGCAGAGAAGCTTGATCGTCCAAGTATCAAAGTTGATTCAGAAGGTATACTCAACACGACTGAGTTGAACTTTAGTAATGAGCCAGCGAGACACAAACTCCTTGATGTAATCGGAGATTTATCACTTGTCGGAATTCCGATCAAAGGAAAGATCGTTGCGACTAAGCCCGGGCATACTGCTAACGTCCAGTTCGCTCGATTACTACAAGCTGAAGCAAAAATCCAAAGACGCCTTTCTGGAATTCCAAAATATTCTTCTGAATCCGAAGTCGTATTTACTACGCAGCAGATTGCAGAAAAATTGCCGCATCGTTTTCCGTTTTTGCTCGTCGATAAAGTCATCGAACTCACAAAAGAATATGTAGTTGGAGTCAAGAACGTCACGTTTAATGAGCAGTTTTTTCAAGGACATTTTCCAAGTAATCCTGTGATGCCTGGCGTCTTGCAGCTTGAAGCGCTGGCACAAGTAGGTGGTATCTATGCGCTCTCGATTATGCCAGATGATGTCGAATACGATACGTATTTCCTCAAGATTGACAATGCGAAGTTTAAACGGAAGGTTGTGCCTGGAGATTCCTTGGTTCTTAAAGCTGAGCTACTGAGTCCTATCAGACGAGGATTGTGTCACATGCAGTGTACAGCCTATGTTGGCAATGAAATTGCGTCAGAAGCAGAGATGGTCGCACAAATCGTAGCACGTAAAAAATAGTTTGCTTGAATCGAGAACAAGTTAATATCCATCCGCTTGCAGTTGTAGATGATCAAGCAATAATCGGAGTCGGCACAGTCGTACAAGCATTCGCAGTAGTCGAGGCTGACGTTCAGGTTGGGTCAGATTGTACGATTATGTCCCACGCAGTCGTCAAAAACGGCACACGTATGGGAGATGCCTGCACCATTTTTCATGGAGCAGTCGTAGGTGCAGATCCACAAGATCTTAAATATGCAGGCGAAAGCACTTTTGTCAAACTCGGAGACAGAGTTGTCGTGCGCGAATACTGTACACTCAATCGTGGTACTGCAGCCAATACAGATACGATTATTGGCGATGATACATTATTGATGGCGTATGTCCATGTAGCGCATGATTGCATCATTGGTCATCATTGTATACTCGCCAATGCAGTGACGCTTGCAGGTCATGTCGAGATTGGTCATTACGTTACGATCGGAGGAATGAGTGCTGTACAGCAGTTTGTCAAAATTGGCGATCATGTATATTTAGGCGGCGCATGTAAAGTCCGCAAAGACGTACCACCGTTTATCAAAGCAGCTAGAGAGCCGCTCAAGTACATCGGCGTAAACAAAATTGGATTGCAGCGTCGAGGGTTTACTGATGAGCGAATTGATAATATTCGAAAGTTTTATGAAAATCTTGACGAAGATTTTGAATACAATGGCTTGACTCAAGAATCGCAGATGGATAAAGAACACATCGAAGCTTTTGCCAAAAAGAGTAAATTTGGTATAGTCAGGTGATGAGATTTATTTGGGGCTGCCCTCGCTCCGCGAGGTCGGGCTGTCCGGCACTCTCACTGCGCTCAATCTATTCGCGCAGTGTTCAGACATCACCTACCATCCCTCAGCCAACCTGACCCGATAGCGAAGCAGCAATGACGTTCTGAGAGGACAAGCGCTGCGGAGTGGTGGCGGTAGCCAGATGCGAGGCGTAGCCGATGCAGCCGAGCGAATAGCGAGCCACGGAGCATAGCGACCGCCGACTTGTCCCGATAGCGAAGCGTATCGGGAGCAAAAGGCGGATGGCCCCATTTAATTATCATTTTTTTTGTATGCCACTTGGTAGTTTGCACGCTTTTTGATAATTTTGCAGTCCAAAATACCCGAAGGACACATCAGCGCGACCATTACCCCATAATACATCTTTTCTTGAAGGCTTACATCAATCAATTGATCTAAGCCTCTTGTTGTATTTAATATGGTCATGTTTGTCTCTGGACTATAAACGTATAGATCAGAATCTTCGCACTTAGACAATTGACACTTTTAGGCATATCCTCTATGACTACAAATCTAAGTTTCGCCAAGGAACGCATCAACTTTGGCCGCATAAAGCACATCGCTCCGTATCCAGATTTTCTTGAGATTCAGCTCAAGTCTTTCCAGGAGTTTTTTCAGCTTGAGACCACTCCAGAAAATAGGAGTAATGAAGGACTTTTTAAAGTCTTCATGGAAAATTTCCCGATTTCTGACACTCGCGGAATTTTCGTCCTTGAGTTTTTGGATTATTTTGTAGATCCTCCTCGATACAGCATCGAAGAGTGCAATCAACGTGGTCTTACGTACAGTGTTCCACTCAAAGCAAAGCTTAGACTCTATTGTACAGATGAAGAGCACATCGACTTCCAGACTGTCGTACAAGATGTATTCTTAGGAAACATTCCGTACATGACGCCTAAGGGCACGTTTGTGATCAATGGTGCTGAGCGTGTTATTGTTTCTCAGCTTCACCGCTCGCCTGGAGTATTCTTTGGTACAAGCAAGCATCCAAATGGTACGAAGATTTATTCTGCTCGTATTATTCCGTTCAAGGGAGCTTGGATGGAGTTTGCTACCGATATCAACACTGTCATGTACGCGTACATCGACAGAAAGAAAAAATTCCCGGTCACAACTCTACTTCGCTCTATCGGATACGATACTGATAAGGCGATTCTTGATTTGTTCGATCTTGCTGATGAGATCAAAGTCAGCAAAGCTGCACTCAAGAGAAATCTAGGTCGCAAACTTGCTGCTCGTGTTATGCGCAAGTGGCACGAAGACTTTGTTGATGAAGATACTGGTGAGGTTGTAACAGTGGAGCGTAACGAGATCATCCTTGAGCGTGATGTCATCTTAGATGAAGACAACGTCAACTTGATCCTCGAAAATGATACAGAGTCAATCATTCTTCAAAAAGAAGATGTCAAAGAAGATTACTCAATCATTTACAATACGCTTCAGAAAGACCCTTCGAGTTCTGAACTTGAAGCTGTGCAGCATATCTACCGCCAACTTCGTGGTACAGATCCGCCAGATGATGAAACAGCTCGTGGTATCATTGACAAATTATTCTTTAGCGACAAGCGTTATGATCTTGGTGAAGTAGGTCGCTACAAAATCAATAATAAACTCGGGCACGAGACAGATGTCGAAGTCCGTACGTTGACAAAAGATGATATCATTTCTATTGTCAAAAATCTTATTCGATTAATGAATAATCGAACTGAGATAGATGATATCGATCACTTAAGTAACAGACGTGTTCGTACAGTAGGAGAGCAGCTGTATGCACAATTCGGTGTTGGGCTTGCTCGTATGGCAAGAACAATCCGTGAGCGTATGAACGTCCGCGATAACGAGGTTTTTGCTCCAGTAGATTTGATCAATGCGAGAACGCTATCTTCTGTTATCAATTCATTCTTTGGTACCAGTCAATTATCGCAATTCTTAGATCAAACGAATCCACTTTCTGAAATAACGCACAAGCGTCGTATTTCAGCTCTCGGACCAGGAGGTCTATCTCGTGATCGAGCAGGTTTTGAGGTTCGTGATGTTCATTATTCTCACTATGGTCGTCTTTGTACAATTGAGACTCCTGAGGGACCGAATATTGGTTTGATTTCTACTCTTTGCGTTCACGCGAAGGTCAATAAAATGGGCTTCCTTGAGACACCGTATCTACCAGTAGAAGAAGGACAGCTACAAGTGAAGTCTCAGCCTATATACTTATCTGCTGAAGGTGAGGATTTCAAAACGATTGCACAAGCAAATTCTCCAGTAACTGAAGAAGGAGCCTTCCAAAGTGATAAGATCAAATGCCGCAAGCATGGAGATTTCCCTGTACTTGCTCCTGATGAGATTGAGTACATGGATGTTGCACCAAATCAGATTGTCGGTGTATCTGCTTCTCTGATTCCGTTCCTCGAAAATGATGATGCCAACCGTGCACTCATGGGGTCAAACATGCAGCGTCAGGCAGTTCCGCTACTCAAACCGAGCTCGCCTGTTGTTGGTACTGGCCTTGAAGCAAAAGTGGCTCAAGACAGCCGAATGTTGATCAATGCTGAAGGCGAGGGTGTAGTAGAATTTGTAGATGCAACGTGCATCAAGATTCGCTATGATCGTACAGATGAAGATCAGCTTGTCAGTTTCTCTGATAGTCTCAAAACGTATCCGCTCACTAAGTTTAAGCGAACAAATCAAGGTTCTTGCATCAATCTGAAACCAATCGTTCACAAAGGCGATCGTGTTTCTATTGGTCAAGTTCTCTGTGAAGGTTATGCTACTGAAAAAGGTGAATTGGCTCTCGGGCAAAACCTTAAAGTGGCCTTCATGCCTTGGAAAGGATACAACTTTGAGGATGCCATTGTACTTTCTGAGCGTGTTGTACGCGAAGATGTCTTTACATCACTCCATATCGAACATTTCGAAATGGATGTTCGTGACACAAAACTCGGAGAAGAGGAATTAACTAATGATATTCCTAATGTCAGCGAAGACATGACACGCAACCTTGATGAAGATGGAATCATCAGCATCGGTTCACGTGTGAAAGAGCAGGACATTATCATCGGTAAAATCACACCAAAAGGTGAGACTGATCCGACTCCAGAGGAGAAACTTCTTCGAGCAATCTTCGGTGACAAAGCAGGTGATGTTAAAGATGCATCATTAAAAGCATCTCCATCAACTAAAGGTGTCATCATTGATCGTCAGCTATTTGCTCGTGCAAAGAAGGACAAAGTCCAGAAAGCAAATGAAAAAGAGCTTTTACAAAAGCTTGATGAGCAACACGCTCAAGTACTACAGGAGTGGAAGAATGTTTTAATTGAAAAGTTAATTTCTCTTGTGAAAGGAAAGACTTCTCGTGGTATTCGTACGATCTACAATGAGGAAGTCATTCCAAAAGGAACACGTTTTTCTCAGAAATTGCTACGAGAGCTTGACTTCAATTCAGTTGACTTTAGTAACTGGACTGGTGATGAACATATTAATGGTTTGATCAAGCGTCTACTACACAACTTTGGTATTAAAGTCAATGAAGAAGTTGGTAAGTATCGCCGTGAGAAGTTTGCCATTAGTATAGGTGATGAGTTACCTACTGGTGTTCTCAAACTTGCGAAAGTCTATATGGCCAAAAAGCGTAAGCTTAAAGTCGGAGATAAGCTAGCAGGTCGCCACGGGAATAAAGGGATCGTATCACGTATAGTACGTTACGAGGACATGCCTTTCCTTGCTGACGGTACTCCTGTTGATATCGTTTTGAATCCACTTGGTGTACCTTCTCGTATGAACCTCGGGCAGATTTTCGAGACAGTACTTGGTTGGGCAGGTGAAAAACTTGGGCGCAAATTCAGTACGCCAATCTTCGATGGTGCTTCTCTCGAAGATATTGATGGTTATATCAAACAAGCAGAACTTCCAGAATTAGGGCAAACGTACCTTTATGATGGTGAGACTGGAGACCGCTTCCACCAGAAAGCGACTGTTGGTGTAATCTACATGTTGAAGCTCTCGCACATGGTTGATGATAAGATGCACGCACGTGCAATCGGTCCATACTCACTTATTACTCAGCAACCACTTGGTGGTAAAGCACAGTTTGGTGGGCAGCGCTTTGGTGAAATGGAGGTTTGGGCACTAGAAGCGTTCGGAGCTGCTAACATCTTACGCGAGCTTCTCACAATCAAATCAGATGACATAATCGGAAGAGCAAAAGCGTACGAAGCAATCGTAAAAGGACAAAACTTACCTGAACCAGGAATACCTGAGTCATTTAATGTACTTGTTCATGAGCTTCGTGGCCTTGCACTTGATGTGAAGTTTGATTAATCGATTCGTTGATTTTTAAAAATACTAGGATGCCTTTTACAAAGAATACACCTAAACTTGATTCAAATTTTAGTGGAATCACGATTACACTTTCGAGCCCTGATGAAATTCTGGAGCGCTCGTATGGTGAGGTTTTAAAGCCTGAAACAATCAACTATCGTTCGTACAAACCTGAGCGTGATGGTCTTTTCTGTGAGCGAATTTTTGGCCCAGTAAAAGACTACGAATGCTTCTGTGGTAAATACAAGCGTATTCGCTACAAAGGAATCGTATGTGATCGTTGCGGAGTTGAAGTAACAGAAAAGAAAGTTCGTCGTGAGCGAATGGGACACATTAAACTTGTTGTTCCTGTTGTCCACATTTGGTTCTTCAAATCATTGCCTAATAAAGTTGGTTATCTCCTTGGAATTCCTTCCAAGAAACTTGAGATGATCATATACTACGAGCGTTATGTTGTAATTCAAGCTGGTGTCAAAGAGGAAGAATTTCCTCGCATGACAATGATGACTGAGGAAGAGTATCTCAATATACTAGACGATTTACCAGAAGGTAATCAGCTTCTTCCTGATGATGATCCTCAGAAATTCATCGCTAAGATGGGTGCTGATGCGATTAAAGATTTGCTTGCAACTCTTGATCTCGATGAAACTTCTTACGCATTACGCTACCAAGCAGCTAACGAAACATCTCAACAACGCAAATCAGAGGCACTCAAGCGTCTACGTGTTGTTGAATCATTCAGAGATGCAAAGAACAGAGGTGTTCAAGATCCAGACTGGGTAGTTATACAATATCTTCCAGTCATTCCGCCGGATCTTCGTCCGCTTGTACCATTAGATGGTGGTCGTTTCGCTAGTTCTGATTTAAATGATCTGTACAGACGTGTTATTATCCGTAACAATCGTTTGAAGCGTCTTTTAGAGATTAAAGCTCCTGAAGTTATCCTTCGTAATGAAAAGCGAATGCTTCAAGAAGCTGTTGACTCATTGTTTGACAACTCACGTAAGACAAACGCAGTCAAAGCAGAAGGTGGTCGTTCACTCAAATCTTTGAGTGATATCCTTAAAGGAAAGCAAGGACGTTTCCGTCAAAACCTTCTCGGTAAGCGTGTTGATTATTCAGGTCGTTCAGTTATCGTCGTAGGACCAACACTCAAACTTCACGAGTGTGGTATTCCTAAGAATATGGCAGCTGAGCTCTTTAAGCCGTTTATCATCCGTAAGCTGATTGAGCGAGGTATAGTCAAAACTGTAAAATCAGCAAAAAAACTCGTCGAGCGTAAAGACTCAGTGATCTGGGATATCCTTGAAAATGTACTTCGTGGGCACCCTGTTATGCTCAATCGAGCACCAACACTTCACCGTCTTTCTATCCAGGCTTTCCAGCCGAAGATGATCGAAGGAAAAGCGATTCAGCTTCACCCACTTGTATGTGGTGCATTCAATGCCGATTTTGATGGTGACCAAATGGCCGTTCACGTACCATTAAGTCATGCAGCAGTCCTAGAAGCTCAGCTTCTTATGTTGTCTTCGCACAACATGTTGAATCCACAAAGTGGAAGCCCAATTACACTTCCTTCTCAGGATATGGTACTTGGTCTCTACTACATTACAAAGGGACGCAAGACTGACGAAGAGCGTGCAATGAAAGGTGAAGGCCGCCGCTTCTATTCTCCAGAAGAGGTTGTCATCGCGTACAACGAAGGTCAGCTTGATCTTCACTCCTGGATTGAAGTTCGCGTACCAGTTGAAGATGATGATACTGGTGAAGTTGAGACAAAGCGCCTTGAAACCACTGTCGGTCGTGTACTCTTCAATCAAGTTGTGCCAGAAGGCATTCCATTTATTAACGAGCTTCTCACGAAGAAATCACTCCGTCGTGTCGTAGGTAACATCCTCCGCCGCACAGATTATGAACTCACAGCTCGTTTCCTTGATGCAATTAAGGATCTTGGTTTCATCTGGGCATTTAAAGGTGGCTTGTCGTTCAACCTTGGTGACCTTGTAGAGCCATCGAATAAACAAGATATCCTTAAAAACGCTCAAGAAGACGTTGATGAAGTATGGGATAACTTCAAGATGGGGCTTATCACAAGCACAGAGCGTTACAACCAAGTCATCGATAAGTGGAATCACGCCGATAATCGCGTGACTGATACCTTGATGAAAGAAATCGCATCAGATAAACAAGGATTCAATTCTGTTTATATGATGCTTGATTCTGGAGCACGTGGATCGAAGTCGCAGATTAAGCAGCTTTGTGGTCTTCGTGGATTGATGGCCAAGCCACGTAAGTCTGGTGATACTGGCGGATCGATCATCGAAAACCCGATCCTTTCCAACTTCCTTGAAGGACTTTCTGTACTTGAGTACTTCCTTTCTACACACGGTGCACGTAAAGGTCTTGCCGATACAGCACTCAAGACAGCAGATGCCGGTTACTTGACACGTCGTCTTGTTGATGTCGCGCAAGACGTTGTCATCATGGAAGACGATTGTCATACACTCCGTGGCATAGAGATGACTGCTCTCAAAGAAAATGAGCGCATCATCGAGCCGCTTGGAGATCGTATTATCGGTCGCCATGTTCTTGATGATGTTCTTCACCCTGATACTGACGAAGTCATTATCGAAGGTGGAACACTCATTGGCGAGAAAGAAGTTAAAATCATTGACAAAGCTGGAATCGAAAGCCTTGAAGTTCGTTCAGTTTTAACTTGTCAAGTCCGCCGTGGTGTATGTAAGAAATGCTACGGTATGAACCTCGCGACAGGTCGAAAAGCTGAGACAGGAGATGCCGTTGGTATCATAGCTGCTCAGTCGATTGGTGAGCCAGGTACACAGTTGACACTCCGTACCTTCCACGTTGGTGGTATCGCATCTGCTCAGTCAGTAGAGAGTGATATCAAAGCAAAAGTCGATGGTATCATCGAGCTTGATGAAGATATCCGTTTGATCGATTCTAAAGACAAAGCTGGAGACGCAACGAAGATTGTTCTCTCACGTGGTTCTGAAGTCCGTATTCTTCGATCAGGTAAAGTTGTCTTTACGAAGCACATTCCATACGGTTCGACTATTCACTTCGAAAATGGAGCTACAGTCAAGCGCGGCGAAAAAATCGCAGAATGGGATCCATATAATGCCTTGATCATTTCTGAATTTGAGGGTGTCACTAAATTCGAGAATATCGAAGAAGGTGTTACTTACCGCAAAGAAGAAGAGGACCAGACAGGATATGTCAAGATGGTCATCGTCGAGAGCAAGCAAAAGAAGAAAATCCCTACGATTCACATCTTGTCACCAGCAGGCGAGGAGCTTCGCTCATACAACTTACCAGTAGGAGCCATTGTCAATGTTTCTGACGGAGACTCAGTACAAGCAGGTGAAACACTCGTCAAGATCCCACGTCAAGTTGGTGGTATCCAAGATATTACGGGCGGTCTTCCACGTGTTACCGAGCTATTTGAAGCGCGTAACCCATCCAACCCAGCAGTTGTTGCTGAGATAGACGGTATCGTATCATTCGGCCGCATCAAGCGTGGTAATCGCGAGTGTATCATTACTTCTAAAGATGGCCAAGTCCGCAAGTACTTGATTTCATTGTCGAAGCATATCCTTGTACAAGAAGGCGACTTTGTACGCTCAGGTATGCCATTGTCAGATGGAGCAGTCACACCTCGTGATATCCTGTTGATCAAAGGACCAAATGCCGTACAAGAGTATCTTGTCGAAGGTGTACAAGAAGTCTATCGTGCACAGGGTGTACCGATTAATAACAAGCACATTGAAGTCATCGTCCGCCAGATGATGCGTCGTGTAGAGATCGAAGATTCAGGTGATACGCGCTTCCTTGAGAGTGAGGCTGTAGAGCGCTACGATTTCCTCGAAGAGAACGACTGGATTTTTGACAAATTCTTTGTCACTGATGCAGGTGATTCGCAGAATCTCAAGCAAGGACAGATCATCAGCAACCGAGAATTGCGCGAAGAGAACAGCCTTCTCCGCCGCAATGATCAGAAAACTGTTGACGTGCGCCGTGCTATTCCAGCGACATCGCGTCCGATCCTTCAAGGTATTACACGAGCATCGCTCGGTACACCGAGTTGGGTATCAGCAGCATCGTTCCAAGAGACAACCAAAGTCCTCAGTTCAGCTGCGATTGGAGCCAAGCGTGACAACCTCCTTGGTCTCAAGGAAAATGTTATCGTCGGTAAGCTTATCCCAGCAGGTACAGGTATGCGTGAGTTTAGCAATGTCAAAGTCTATGACAAAGAAGAATTTGCACAACTCGAAGCAAGCCGCCTTGGCGATGTAGAAGATGCAGAGACAGAACCAGTCGAACTCGGCTAATTCTCACCTCATCGTTTTAAAAGCCGCTTTTGTCCTAGTGACAGAAGCGGCTTTTTTAATTTAATTAATAATTATGGGCCATCCTTTTTTCTACTTTTTAATTAAAAAAAATCCTTCCCTTTTTAAGGGAAGGATATAGGATGGGTTCTAAAAATAAAAAATAGAAAAAAGGTCGCTATGCTCCGTGGCTCGCTGTTCGCTCGGCCTCAGCAAAGCTGAGTCTGGCTTCGCCACCACTTCGCAGCGCTTGTCCACGTATTGCTTTATCTTGATCGAAACTAAACACCTTACTTTTTTTGACAAAAGAAAACACCCGTTTTCTTTTGTCATGCTGAATGCAATGAAGCATCTCAATCATGCGATACAAAGCACTCTGATAGCTGAAGTTTGCAACTTCATTTGAATATGGGCAGTCTTATTTATAAGCCAAGCAATAATTGTGTAAAGTCATAAGTTTCAATATTTAGATAAATGTAAATAATGAAAATATTTTGGTATATCTCTTTATGTTTTTTATTCTATTCATGTACTAGTGTAGATAAAGAAATGCAATCTATTGCTGGTGTCAAGATATCGATAAAAGATGTACTAGTTAGTAATCATGTGTATAAGGAGGCTTTTAACAAACCTTCTTTCGCTCATTTCTACTTTGAAATTTGCAATGACGTTGATTCAATGAAAACATTTTACACTGGTTGTTTAGATTGCGCTATATACATAAATAATGAATTAGAGACTATTCTCCCTAGGCTGAATATTCAAGATTATTTTTTGAAAAATGAAGAGTGTCTTGAATTTTATTGTGCTATTCCATTACTCATGATAGATGACATTCAGGACGTACAAAATTCGGTTGTTCTATTATATACAGACTCGTGCTCTATTGATATTGGTCTATCTAAGCGTTTTACTAATGAGTGTAGCTTATTAGATTTCAATCAAGATACCCTTTATTTTGAGTTTAAGGCCGCCAATATGAGGGTAGAATGATCTTGTTTGTTAGCCAGCTCACTTTCCGAAGTTTGCAACTTCGGATAAATATTTCTAGCTTTCAAAAAGCAACTAAGCAATAATAGTCTGAAGTTATAAGTTTCACTTTAAAGATAAATGTAAACAATGGAAATATACTTTTATATCGCTTTGTGTTTTTCCTTTTTATTCTATTCGTGTACTAGCGTAGATAAAGAAATTAGACCGGAGTGTACAATTGAAAAAATTGCATACCAGTCATTTGAGACTAGTTATAATCTTGAAAATCATTTTTACAAAGGGTATGTAGTTTTTGAGAATTATGTCACACTGGGTTTTGATACCATTTATACTGATTTTGAGAATCTTCAATTTGATGGATTAACTCTGTTTGTATATGCGAATGGCGATGTAAATGTATTTGTCAATTACAAATACAGGGATGCTGATGTGTGGGGAGGGTTGAGGAATCCCATGTTTTCATTTCATGGTGATTCGATTATAGGAGTAGGGTTTGGAGGGATTCACATGTACTATGCTCCTTATTATAAGAACATAGTAGATAGTTCATTAGTGACAAATAGTGAACTATTTGACCTAAAACTCGATAGATATTACGATGAATGTATAAAAACGAATCTTTGCCTTCAATTAGAAGACAAAATTACTAGTACTGACTCTCTATTTGTTAGGTCGGTATTTGGAGATGCTGATTTCATTTTGAATAATCGTGGAGATAGTATTTTTCTTAGTGAATCAATCTTATACTCTGGATTTGTAGAATATGAATGCAACAGTGTTACGATTTTTAAAAGTATTTGTGGTAAGAATAAGGAGCGGATTGCAAATAATATTGGAGAAGAATATGAATTCACCTACTAGCTGCCTCTCCCGCTACATCGCTATCCGAAGTTTGCAACTTCGGATAAATATTCTTAGCTTTCATTAATCAACTTTCAATAATCGTCTGAAGCTACAAGCTTCAGACAGCGGGGAAATGATAGCTGAATCATTGACGTCTCATTCTTTTTTTGGGGAAGACAATCAACCAATTGTTGGGCAATTATAGATATGAATTCTACTGAGGGACAGGATTTCCTCGAAAATGAAATTGTTGGCCCTGATATCAATATAATATACTACATGGCTAATGCAACTGGCGGTAAGCTATATGATTTTAAAACAAGGGGGATGAAAGCAATAGATATATCACTTATTAGCCCGGAGCAATATAAACATAAAGGAAGCATTACTAGAAAGGGGAAAGTTGGTTCGGCTCGCGATTTTGGAAATGTGGCAGCTGGTATAGTAGCTGGTAGGCATAGCCTACCATGGGGAATTGCTCGCTTAGGATTTGATGGATTACAAACATATCAAGAAGGTACTTGGCGAGATAAGCAATGGTCAACCGAGGGTGAACCAACTCAAAAAGCACAGAAAATTGGCTATGATATAGGTGAATCTCTAAGAGGAAGAGAAAAGCCTTTACTATACGATTACAATAGAACTTCACACAGACATAGAATTGATTTGTGATGCGCTATAAATTATTTTGCTTACTTATTCTTTTAATAGTATTATACTCTTGTCGATCAAGAGAAGTTACCCTTTGTGATCGTCTTGGTCAAGAGTGTATTAAGATTAAAGATGGAAATAATGAAAGAGTTATTGTATTTGATGCCAAGGATGAGTCAAGCTATATTCAGCTTAATACAGAACGTATTGAATATGAGCTAGACTATATTGTCATATGCTGGAAGAATAATAAAGAAAAATTGGAGATAGTTAACCCGAAAGCAGTTGTCCTTGAGAGGAGTTATGATGAGGAAAAATATGATTTTGGAAACGAAATTCCACTTAATTCGAAAAATATCCCTAGCTTAGAAAAGTATAATGAAATGAACTGTTCTGTCTTTGACTTTGATAGCAGAATAATTTTACCTGAAGGCAGTTTGATAATTAAGTAAGTACAAATTGACCGCTAACCCCAGGTTGTAATTGCGGATAGAAATTTGTTTAAATATTCTCCGCTATCCGAAGTTGAAAACTTCGGATAAATATTCTTAGTATTCAAAATCACTATGCAATAATCGTCTGAAGCTACAAGCTTCAGACAGCGCGGAGATGTTTATGAATTACTATTTTTCTGGCTGAGGGATAGAAGGTGTTGCTTGAACTCCGAGTGACTGAAAGGAACTCGGAGAGAGTGCCGGATAGCCCGACCCCGCGCAATCGGGGGCAGCCCCACATCATCATCCACAATCACACAAACAAGCTGCAA
>JAHDHF010000026.1:14737-25691 GCA_020631455.1 Saprospiraceae bacterium | reverse complement strand
GAATACCCATTCCACCAAGAGCGATAACAAGGATTAAAGCAATAAGCTGTGATTTGCCTTTTTTATTCTTATTTTTTTGCTTCTTGAGTTTTTTCTGAATGATCTTAAGAGCGATAACTTCTTTTAATTTCATTTTGCGGCCTGTAGCTGCTTTGAAGTCTTTTGGCTTCATATTGATAAGATCATCAATAGTCATCGTCTCAAGACCAGAAGTCATCGTGGTCTCAGTGATGCTGTTTATTGCTGGGTCAGCAGTATTTTCTGTAAAAACAGAATAGGCAGAAGCTGAAAACGAAAATGCCACAAGAAGAAGCATTGTGAGGAGGTAAGAAAACTTAGTTTTCATAAAAAGGGATTTTATTAGTGAGTATTTGTTTTAATAACGTTGCTAATATATATAGGCTGCTTCATTCCTTTGTATTTTTCTTCATATTATTTTATCTATCACTAAATTTTTGGACAAGCGCTGCGAAGTAGTAGCCGAATGGCTAGACTCAGAAACTGCGATAGCAGTGATGAGGCCGAGCGAATAGCGAGCCACGGAGCATAGCGACAGCAGCCGCATTTTTCTATTGAAAAATGCGGCTGCTGATGGCCCCCAAAAAGAGGAATATATTTTTAAAATGTCTTAGGCTGTCACACCATTGATTGCTTCGACGCCTTTGACTTCAGCGACTTGTCGTTTGATGGCTTGCTCGATGCCAGCACGCATCGTCATCGCGCTCATATTGCAGCTTTCGCAAGTGCCGAGCCATTTGATCTGAACAATGCCTTGGTCAGTTATATCCACGACTTCAACATTGCCTCCATCGGCTGCAAGGTGCGGGCGGACAGAATCAAGTGATTCATCAATACGTTTAAGGAGATCTTGTTTGGTAGCTGACATATTGGTAAGCATTCAATATTACAATGCAAAAGTACGGCAAAGTGTTCCCTTTATCGAGACACTTTGACTGGAGTTGTTGCTGCGAGGAGTTCGTTACGTATTGCTGTTTGCCTTGCGGTGTTGCGCGCGATCTCATCAAAGGCTTTTTGAATAATCGGCTCAGTCAGAAATGCCGGCTTACCTTCATCGCCACCGTCGACGACGCTCTGCACAAGTGGCACATTGCCAAGAAGCATGGTCTCACTCATGAGAGCCAGCTTACGTCCGCCGCCTTTGCCAAAGATGTGATATTTGTTATTTGGCAATTCTTTTGGTGTAAACCAAGACATATTCTCTACTACGCCAAGTATCGGTACATCGATGTTTGAGAGCTTAAACATATTCATCGCCTTGATGGCATCAGCTACGGCTACATCTTGCGGTGTAGTGACAAGCACTGCACCAGTAACGGGTACAGTCTGCACAAGCGTGAGCTGCACATCGCCAGTCCCAGGCGGCAAATCAATAATCAAAAAATCAAGCTCCGGCCACAGGCAGTCTTCGATAAATTGACGAAGAATGCCTGCAAGGCGCGGACCACGCAAAACAACTGCTTGCTCAGGCTCGACGATGAAGCCAACACTCATCACAGGCATATTGTACGCATTGAGCGGTACAATTTTATGTTGTCCGTGCAGCTGTCTGACTGGCGGTTTTTGACCTTCGAGCCCAAGCATCTTGGGCATTGAAGGCCCATAAATGTCAGCATCTAAGATACCGACTTTCGCGCCTAGAGCTTGAAGCCCAAGCGCAAGATTGACAGAGACAGTGCTTTTGCCGACGCCACCTTTTCCTGAGGCGACAGCGATGATGTTTTTGACTTGCGGCAGGGGCGAGTCTACAGATTCTGGTCTTTGATCAACAGTGAAGTGAACGTGTGTGGTCAGCCCTGAATCGAGATCAGCGATTGCGGACTCGACACTTTGGATAAGTGGCATCTTGTACGGCACATCAAGTGATGGCAGCAACAATTCTACTGAGACATTTGAATCCTCAATGATGATTTGACCGACGCAACCTGTATCGACGATGCCCTTGCCATTGTTTGGATCGGGCACAGAATTGAGTGCCTGTCGGATTTGCTCTTGTGTCATGCCGCGAAGGTACTGTCTGAGCTGCAGCTACTCCTAGTGAATGCGCTCGCCAGCAGCATAAACTTGATCAATATGTTCTTCGGAGAAGGCATAGGCCATGTAGGCGAGCGACGGCATTGACTTCGTTATGATAAGATCTGCTCGTTTGCCTCGTGTGATGCTGCCAAATTGACCAGCTTGATTTAGCGATGCTGCTGCATTGATGGTCATAGCTGCTAGCGCTTCGATTGGAGTTAAACCCATTTTTGCACAAGCAAGTGTCATGATAAATGGCATCGAATACCCTGGCGAGGAGCCTGGATTGAAATCGGTTGCTAATGCTATTGTCGCTCCTGCATCGATGAGTTTGCGAGCTGGCGGCATTGGGTCGCTCAAGAAAAAGGCTGCTTGAGGTAGGAGAGTAGCAACAAGATCAGATTGACCAAGGAGATCAATATCGTGTTGCGGTAAATGCTCCAAGTGATCGACACTTAATGCTCTGTGCTTGATTGCTGCTTCAATTCCGCCTATAGAAGTAAATTGATTGCTATGAATTTTGCCTACGAGTCCGTGCCTTTGACCTGCTTCGAGAATTTGCTCAGTTTCAGCAGCCGAAAAAGCGATTTTCTCACAGAAGACATCAACAAAATCTGCTAGACCTTGATATGCGACTTCTGGGATCAAGCGATCTGTAATCATGGAGATATAAGCTGCTCGATTGTCAGCAAATTCTTTTGGCAAAGCATGAGCAGCAAGGAGGCTTGCGTATATATTGATCGGCAAATTTTCTTTGAGTCGTTTGATGACGCGAAGCATTTTGAGCTCAGCTTCGTAGCTGAGTCCGTAGCCGCTCTTGATTTCAAGTGTAGTCGTGCCTTTGGCTAGAATGCGTTGTATTCGAATAACTGCTGCGTCGTAAAGCTCGTCTTCAGACATATTACGCAGCTTTGCAGCCGAGTTAAGTATACCACCGCCTTCTTGAGCTATTTCTTGATACGATTTGCCAAGACTTCGAGCCACCATTTCTTTTTCGCGGCTTCCTGCAAAAACAGTATGCGTATGGCTATCTACAAATCCTGGCAAAATGAATTTGCCATGTAGATCTATGATTTCATCTGCTCGATCAGGTGCGTGACCGATTGCTCCGTAATCTTTAATCAAGCCATCCTTGATCAAAACAAACGAAGGATCTAGAAGAGTACAATTACTTGAGATGTCTTGACCGCGAAGCGCTTGATTTAAATGCTCTCCTTGGATAAAAAGGCCGCCAGCATTGGTGAGCAGTGTTGTGCCCATAAACTATTGATAATAATCTGCGTAATTGCGTAGCAAACCATCTACACCTTCTTGTTTCAACTGAGCTTGAAAAGCCTGAGCATCTGCGATTGTTCCGAATCTGCCAAGGACGACTTTGAACCATGGCTTATTTTCAAAATCGTCTACAACATTGACAATAATCGGCATGTTGTAGTGTTTTTTGAGTAATGGGACTTGCTGAATTACATTGCCATAATCTCGGAATGCTTGAATCTGAATACCATAACCAGTATTAGGAGCAGCTTTAACATCAAATTCGACGAGATAATTGCGCCCTGTTCCTTCATTAGCAGGCTGACTTGCAGAAGTAGGTGCTGGGATAATTACAGGAGGCTTGGGTGAAGCAGGCTTGTCATCAGTGCGAGGTACATCTGGCTTGACGGGAGGTTTTGGCGACTCAATTGGAGGCTCAGGTAGTTCGGGGATAGGTTTAGGTTGAGGTGGGGCAGGTGGAGTCACAATAGGACTACTACATTTATTCGCAGGTTTATTGTGTTTCTCAAGAATTTCTTTCATTTCTGAGATGCCTTTACCGCCTTCATAGCGCCCAACTATTTCACCTTCAGAATTAAAGATGATAAACGTCGGGAGGTTTTTGATATTGTAACGGATTTTCTCCGAAAAGCCATCAAAATTCTCGACATCAACTTTTACAGGAATGTAATTTTTATCAATATAACTAGCGAGGCTTGGATCAGTAAAGACAGTCTCATCCATGTGGGTACATGTGTAGCAGTAATTCGCTACGAAGTCAACGAAAAATAATTTGCAATTTTCACCCGCAAGTGCTTTCGCCTTTGGAATGTCATTCATCACAAATTTGACTTTTGACCCATCGCCATCAAAAGACATCATTGTGAGCATACACAAAACAAACAAACATGAGCTAAGAGTATGTATTGGTCTAAATTGCATCAAAATAAAATTTGGGTAAATGTAATTCGTTTTTATTTGTGGTGCTTCATTTTATGGCTAAAACAAGCTAGACTAGCTCAATTAAACGTACATTTTTATGATATCGTATGCAGAAAGGTAAATTGGGGCGCCTTATCAGCAAGCTAGCTTACTGATAAGGCCGGGCTATTCGGCAGCTCGCTATTCGCTCGGCTGCTCCTCCAAAGTCGTCGCATCTGCTACGCACTGCCTACTATCCCTTTGCCAAATCATATTAAATTACGAGCATTTCACAAGCAGCCAAGCTTTGTCTGCCACACCTTGACTTGCTTTTATTTTTTGGTACAGATCTTTTCGTTTCTCGTTTTCTAGCGGAGCAATTTTTAATAGTCTTTGAATAAATTTTAACGTCAAATTGTATTGTTTCGCTCGAGCTTTCGGGATCTCTTTTGTACGCCTGAGATAAGCAGCAAAACTTGCGATCAAAAAATCAAGAGCTTCGTATTCATTTCGCTCGTAATACGTTTGTATTAACAGCAACTTGCTACCAAGTACATAAAAGACATCTTGGTACTCGACAGAATGCAATAAAGAAATAACCTCTTCATATTTTTTTTCTGCAAAAAGAAGTTTTGCAAGATTGTATGATTCTGCATTTTGTCTGTACTCGTCTGGGAGATACTTTGAGTAATTTGAGATTATGTCTTTGACTTCTTTGAATTTTTGAAGGCGTATTCCTGCTGAAACGAGATTTTTATAATGCCAGGGCGCTAGGCTGCCTTTGTAAAGAGCTACTCCACTCTGTATCATCTCCATCATGATTTTAAAGAAGGAGTGATAGTAATCAGCTTGTCCTGCATTTATTTTTCTGATCGCAAAATTGATGACGTAGATATACAGCTCATTTAATTCTTCTTTAGAAAGTAGTTGTTGATGTTCACCGAGCAGCTGCTGCAGTTTGATAAAGTCATGCTCGGGTTCTTCTGCTAAAAATGTATTGATGACAGCCGTCCATATATTGACTATTTCATTTTCCGCATACGGAGATTGAGGCAGCCAACTGAGCAGAAGATTAATCAAAGGCAACTTAATCTGGAGATTGAGTATAGTCGTATAATTTAATGTCTCAGCATACAATCTCAATTTTGATATTATAAAAAATAAATCGAGATGATAATCGGCTGCTTGAAGATTGATATTTCGACTTCGCTTGAGTCCTTCCTTTTGTCTGAATAAATGGTCTTGATATTCGGCTCTAAATCGACTGAGATGAAAGCCTGCATTCTGAAGCTGCCGTTTGTCTTGTGCTCGTTTGAGGTTGCGATCAGCTGCTACAAAATGCTTTGACAAATCACGCTCTCGCAACAGTGGCAAAAGCCGAGTGTAAAAAAGCTCTTCACTTGCTTCTCGAAATGATACTACAAGAAATCGTTCTGCGAGTAAATTGAGATCAGATAAATATCGCCTGCATTTGACATCATTGTACTCTGAGTTTGCAACTTGCCTCCAGATTACCTCTTTCTCAGGCCATGATTGTTTTCGCTTGAGTCGTTTGCACAGGTAATTATTGATGATGACAAGTGTAGAATCTTCATTGAAAAATGGTGATGCCACAAATTTTTTGAAGCGATTCCGCTCAAAAATGGTCATCGACTCTAAAATCAAGCGAATTTTTGGCTGCATTCGTTATACTTATTCGTACAAATGTAGCCAAAAGAATGGCTTAGGGATGGGAGCAGCGCCCGCAGGGCGGACTCCGAATTGTGGAGTCTAGGCTACCGTACTGCGGACAGCCCGACCTGAGCGTAGCGAAGGAAAGCTCGTACTTATCCGTACAAATAGCAGTTTTTGTAATAGAATTCAGTTTGTTTCTTCTTCATCTTTGGAGCGTCAAGCAACTATTCTATCAAATCCTTAAATTTGAAACCATGAGAAAATCACTTTTCCAAAGCGTATGCGTCGCTACTGTCTTGATGCTTTTAAGCAATATGCTTTTCGCTACTAATACAAGTACACACTGTGACTACGACATTGATTTTACGAATTCTCCAGGTGTCACTGCAGCAGTTTTATACGAAATCAATGGAAATACAGTTCCAGCTTCTATGCAAATTGATTGGTATGATTTGAATACAAATTTGCCTCTAGGCTCTGGGCAAAACATAACGTTTACGGCCAACCAAAGTCAATGGATGGTTGTCTGTGCTGAGTTTTTAGATAGTTTATCAACGCCGGTATGCTCGGGTGCAATCTGTGATTCTGTATATGTGAGTGCTTGCTCACATACAGTTGGATTCAATTCTACGAGTTCTGGCAATACTGTTGCCTTCCAAGATTTGACAAGTAATCCAACTGGAGTTGCCTTAGCATATTTCTGGGATTTTGGGGATGGATCTGCAAATAGTACATTACAAAACCCAACTCATACTTATGCAAATAATGGGACGTATCAAGTTTGCTTGTCAGTGGCTGATGGATCTTTTGCAGGATGTACGGAAGTGCATTGTGAAACAATCACAATTGCAGGGAGTAGTTGTAACTGTGATATACAAGTAATTACAACAGATGAGACTTGTGGAAATGTATGTGATGGAAGTGCTACTGTTATCGAAGACACATTGAGTAATTGCTCATTTCCGCTTCAATATGTTTGGCCAAATGGGGCGACAACGAGTACCGCTACTGGCCTTTGCGCTGGCACTTATGATGTGACTGTAGTAGATGCCAATGGTTGCGTTGATGTAGAAGTATTTGTGATAGGTGCAGGAAGCTCTAGCTGCTGCCCAGATTATGCAATCTCATTGACCGTACCAACAAGCAATATAGTAAGTGGTCAATTTTATGATATTTCTGGAAATTCAGTTGATCCTAATGTTAGCATCAATTGGTACGAAGCTACGACTGGTTTGACTCTAGGTTCAGGTACTTCATTTACTACCAATGGACCTTGGCAGATTGGAACGTATACAGTTTGTGCAGATTATCAAAATACACTCAACGGTTGCTTTGATACATTTTGTGAGACATTTATTATTTCTGGATCGGGTACAGGTTGTATCGACCCAAGCCAAATTGATTCAAATGCAGTTTGTATTTCAGTTGTCGATCCTGTATGTGGATGCGATGGTGTGACATATCTCAATGACTGTGAAGCTCAAGCATACGGAGGCGTCACATCTTGGACATACGGTGCATGTGGTCAGCAAACGAATTGTACAATCTCATATCAATACACAACATCTGGTGGAACTCCTGCTGGAGGAGGAGTTACAGTGTTTGAGGTTCTCGGTAATGCTGGATTAGTCTACTCGAATATTTACTGGGACTGGAATGGGACTATAATCGGTCAAGGAACTCCACTTTCATATCAAGGCGCAATTAACGGACTCGTTTGTGTCTACGCAGATGCAATTGACGCCGCAGGAAATGTATGTACTGTTACATATTGTGATAGCGTTGTTACGTCTAATAATCCTACTTGTCAAGTAACTGCGGGGCTAAGTGTAGCAGAAGTAAGTCCATTAACTGTTGAGCTTAATGATTATTCAACTGGGCATACTGATTTCACAGTTGACTGGGGTGATGGAACTTCTTCAACATATCAAGCAGGGATAAATTCAATTAACCATTCGTATTCAAATGTCGGTGTGTATTCTGTTTGCCTAACAGCATTTGATCTCAATGGTGCTTGCACAAATCAGCAATGCCAGACACTCTTTGTTACAGGAAATCCGCAAGTAGACTCAACGTGCTACTTTACAAATTGCGTATTCCCCGGAGATGCTGATTATGATAATGCTGCAAACAATTTCGATGTCCTTCAAGTCGGACTTGGTTTTGGTCAAGCAGGCTCAATGCGCAACAACGCAACGATTGGCTGGTACGCGCAGCCAAGCACAGATTGGGGAGTAGCTCCAGCAGCCAATAACATTGATTACAAACACGCAGATACAAATGGTGACGGATTCATCGATTCTTTAGATGTCGATGCTATTTATCTCAATTACAATCGAACACATGATGGCGTTAATGCTACAAATCGTGTGGCAGCCAACCAACCAAATGTTTGGCTCGATTTTGTCCTAGATACTGTTATGGTCGGCCCAAGTATTGCAAATACAAGCCTCCTTGTCACAGCCAATGTCATGGTCGGTACAGCCATAGATCCATTTACTGATTTACACGGCCTTGCCTTTAGCCTTAATTATCCAAGCGGCATGGTTGATTCAAATTCAGTTGTATCTACATACAATCCGAACTTCCTCTTCGGTCCTGACGTACTCGAGTTTGAATACGATCTCGTCGGCAATGGGCAGCTCGATCTTGCATATTCGCTCAAAGCTGGTACGCCTGTCAATGGACACGGTCAAATTGCAACTGTACAATTTGTGATTATCGATGATATTATCGCTCGCCAAGCAGCAGCAATACCATTTGAAGTTGAAGTTACTAATGTCATCAGCGTTGATGCAGACGGCATTCAAACATTGCATCAAGGTCTCAGTGATCAAATCATCTTCTTGCAGCCACTTTCAAATAATGAAGTGCAAGAAATTGAAGTCGGAATTTTCCCGAATCCAACTTCTGGATTACTCAACCTCGAATTACCGCAAGAGCCAACACAAGTCCGCGTGTTCTCAGCTCTTGGGCAAGAAGTCATGAATCTAAGAGATATCGCAGGCTCAGAGCAACTTGATTTCACTCAATTGCCTTCAGGTGTGTATATGCTGAGGTTTGAAAATGAAAACGGACGCTCTGTGAAGCGTGTCGTCGTTCAGCATTAAGTTGATTTTTAGTTTAGGTTTAATCCCGAGTCGTTAAATTGCGGCTCGGGATTTTTTTTATTATGGATACAACAAAAGAACACATTTATTATAGCCGCCCATATCGATCTGATCAAGATCATATTCAAGCGAGCAAAGAATATTTCAATCAATTAAATGAGCGACGATCAGTCCGCGATTTTTCTGATCGCGATGTGCCGCGCGAAGTCATCGAATCGATTATCAAAACTGCGGCTTCTGCTCCAAGTGGCGCACATCAGCAGCCCTGGACATTTTGTGTGATTCGCTCTTCAGAATTAAAATCAAAAATCCGTGAAGCAGCAGAACAAGAAGAAAAAATAAGCTACCAATCTCGCATGAGCGAAGAATGGCTCGAAGCACTCAAGCCAATCGGCACAGATTGGAATAAACCATTTCTCGAGATTGCACCGTGGATTATCATTGTCTTTAAACAAGCATTTTCTTATGACGTGGATGGCAATAAAGTCAAGCATTATTATGTCAATGAATCAGTCGGTATTGCCACAGGCTTTTTAATTTCTGCTATTCATCAAGCTGGTCTCGTGACGCTGACGCATACACCAAGCCCGATGAATTTTCTTCATCAAATACTCGAGCGTCCCGATAATGAGAGACCATTTATGTTGCTCCCAGTTGGTCATCCGCATCCAGATGCAAAAGTCCCTGACTTTACTAGAAAAACGCTCAAAGAAATGGCAGTGTTTTACGAATAAAATAAATAGATAAGATTTGGGGCATCCTAAAAAAAGTCTCCTCGAAATTATTCGAGGAGACTTTTTTTAGGCGGGCTATTCGGCAGCTCGCTATTCGCTCGGCCAGCCTGCGGCTGTCTGCTGCGCACTGCCTACTATCCCTATGCCAACATTTTATTGACAATCCAAATACGCATATTCGTGTACCTGAAATCTATATCCATTAACGCGCTCAAATTTTACCCAGCCTAATGATTCTGATCCGTCCGCCGTAGTTTTTCGTATTACCAGATATAAATAGGGAGCAGTTGTTTCGAGACCTTCGTAACAGCCGTAATTAAATTGGCTTAAATAATGGTAAATAGTATCAGGTGTAGTCTGAGAATAATTACTAAACGAATATGGAGAAGATGTCACTTCTATTTCACCATTAAAAAAGTCAAGCGTTGATGAATTGATGATATCATTTGGCTTTTTTAAGGTGTAAATATTTCCATCAAATGTACCGAGCAAAGAATCTTGAGCTGAATGTTGGTTGCAGCCTGTTGATTCAAAGTAGGTGACGGTTACAATTCCTGATGAATTAGTAGTTGAAGATAATGTTTGCGAATAAAAATAATCTAGAGATCGGTTGTCTCCATGTATAAATGTTTCAGAATTAAGACAGGTGATAAATGCGTCGTTTAGATATCCAACTTGTGATGATCCATGGACATAGCTTCTAAATCGAAGATCATCTATTCCATCGTTGTCAAAATCAATTAAGTAATCATGTGGATCATGATACGACCCTTCTATAAAGGAATCTACTTGCGTCACACAAAACCGAGAATCACCGATTGTATATTCCAAAGTTTCGGTTGGTTCAATTAATACAGTGTCTTCCACACACGAAGCCAGCATAAGTGTGAAGACAAAAAGTAAAAGAAGAAAATAATTATTCATATCAAGATTTTACGGTATTAATACTTTAAAGTTACACTACTTTTTGCTTGAGTTACTTCAGGCTGAGTATTAATTGCTTCGCCATCGCTTCAAAAATATTTTTCCTCGATTCTTTAATCCTGAGCTCCAATGCTCATAAAATTCATCAATGATGACAATGACTTCGTTGGCAAGTTCTGGATAGCGCTCCACGATCCGCTCGCAGACTCGTAGGCTAAATGCTTTAACAGCAGTCGCTTCTTGAATGTCCATCAAAAATGAAATCCCGATGTCGTAAAGTTCAGATTCAATCTCTTCAGGGAT